>JALZAI010000243.1 GCA_030948475.1 Actinomycetota bacterium | reverse complement strand
TGCGGAACCCGTCCGAGGTCGGCTCGAGCGCGGCGAAGGACTCGACGTCGGTTTGCTCTTGAGCCGCGTCGGTGCGTCCGGGGGTGAACGGGACCTGGAGGTCCTGGCCGGCGTTCTTGGCTGCCTGCTCGACGGCGGCGCACCCGCCGAGCACGATGAGGTCGGCAAGCGAGGTCTGCTTCCCCCCTGCTGAGTTGAACGTCTGCTGGACCCCCTCCAGCGTGCGCAGCACCGTCGCCAGTTCGTCGGGTCCGTTGACCTCCCACCCGCTCTGCGGCTCGAGGCGGATCCGCGCCCCGTTCGCGCCGCCGCGCTTGTCGCTGCCACGGAATGTCGAGGCCGATGCCCAAGCGGTGGAGACCAGCTGGGAGATGGACAGCCCCGCGTCGAGGAGCTGGCCCTTGAGGGTGGCGATGTCCTCCGCCCCGACCAGCTCGTGCGTGACCGCGGGGACGGGGTCCTGCCACAGGAGCGTCTCCTGCGGGACCAGCGCGCCGAGGTAGCGCTCGATCGGTCCCATGTCACGATGCGTCAGCTTGTACCAGGCGCGGGCGAAGGCGTCGGCGAACTCCTCGGGATTCTCGTGGAAGCGCCGCGAGATCGGCTCGTAGATCGGGTCGAGCCGCAGCGCGAGGTCGGTCGTCAGCATCGTCGGGGAACGCTTCAGCGAGCCGTCCTCCGGATCGGGGACGGTGCCGGCCGCGGCGCCGTCCTTGGGCTGCCACTGGTTGGCCCCGGCTGGGCTCTTCGTCAGCTCCCATTCATAGCCGAAGAGGTTGTCGAAGAAGCTGTTGGACCACTGGGTTGGGGTGGCCGTCCAGGTGACCTCGATGCCGCTAGTGATCGCGTCGCGGCCCCTACCGGTGCCGTACGAGTTCTTCCAGCCCAGGCCCTGCTGTTCGAGGGGTGCCCCCTCGGGCTCCGCGCCGACGTGCTCGTCCGGGTCGGCCGCACCGTGGGTCTTGCCGAACGTATGCCCGCCCGCGATCAGCGCGACCGTCTCCTCGTCGTTCATCGCCATGCGCAGGAACGTCTCGCGGATGTCCCGGGCTGCGGCGAGCGGGTCGGGCTCGCCGTTCGGGCCCTCGGGGTTGACGTAGATGAGCCCCATCTGGACGGCGGCCAGGGGCTTCTCGAGCTCGCGGTCGCCGGTGTAACGGTCGTCGCCGAGCCATTCCTCCTCGGGGCCCCAGTAGACGTCCTCGTCGGGCTCCCAGACGTCAGCGCGACCGCCGGCGAAACCGAAGGTCTTGAAGCCCATCGACTCGAGTGCGCAGTTGCCCGCGAATACGATGAGGTCGGCCCAGGACAGCGCGCGGCCGTACTTCCGCTTGACCGGCCAGAGCAGCCTGCGCGCCTTGTCGAGATTCCCGTTGTCGGGCCAGCTGTTGAGCGGCGCGAAGCGCTGCATCCCGGCGCCGGCTCCGCCGCGGCCGTCGTTGATGCGGTAGGTGCCCGCGCTGTGCCACGCCATCCGGATGAACAGCGGCCCGTAGTGGCCGAAGTCCGCAGGCCACCAGTCCTGCGACGTCGTCATGACCTGGTCGATGTCGGCTCGCAGGGCGTCCAGGTCGACGGTCTTGAACGCCGCGCCGTAATCGAAGTCCGCATCCATGGGATTGGCGACGGCGGCATGCTTGCGCAGGATCTTGAGGTTGAGCTGGTTCGGCCACCAGTCGCTGTTGTTCCCGCCCTCGACGGGGCGCGGGCGGCGACCGGACGTGACCGGGCACTGGGCTTCTCTTGCCTCGGCCGGCTCATTCATCTCGCCGACTTCGGCATTGGGCTTGTCAGACACGAGAATCCTTCCGGGATCAGGTGGGTGGTGCGCAGGAACTGTTGACGGCGGAGCAATCGGGGCATTGGCCCCAGTAGGTGACTTCGGCCTCATCAATCGCGTAGCCGTGGTCGTCGGAGGCGGTCAAGCAGGGCGTGGTGCCGACAGCACAATCGACATCGGCTATGGCACCGCACGACCGGCACACGATGTGGTGGTGGTTGTCCCCGACCCGCGACTCGTAGCGGGCCACGGAGCCCGCCGGCTCGATGCGCCGAATCAGACCCGCGGCCGTAAGCGTGCGCAGCACGTCGTAGACGGCCTGGTGGGACACTTCGCCGAGATCTTCCCGCGCGACACCGATGATTTGATCGGTGTGGGCGTGCGAATGCTCGTACACCGCGGTCAGCACCGCCACCCGGGGACGCGTGACCCGCAGATCGGCTCCGCGCAGCAAGTGCTCGACTTCCAACCTCGTGGGCACCGTCCGAGTGTGGCGGCACTTTCTGGAATCGGTCAAGAGCAGCCACCCGGCGACCTGAAGGATCAACGCAACCTCGGCGATCTTGAAGACCTCGCTTGAAGTCTGCCATCGGCAGTGTGCACCGTCGGCGCTGCTGCTCGCATTGCTGGCCCGGTCCGGCCAGTCGGCGCGTTACGCCTCGGGTCGGTGGTCGCGGCGATGAGCAGCGCGTATGTCGGCGAGAGACCGACGCCAAGGACGCCTACGTGACCCTCGCCGCGCTCGGTGTCGTCGCCGTCGGCGGCGTGCTGGCGGCCACTCCGCTGGCACACCCTCGGGTTCAACCCGCTACCGGTCGCGTTCTTTGCCGCGCTCTTCGACATGGTCGCCGGCTACCTCGCCCTGGTCGAGGGCGGCAAGCGAATCTTCTACCGCACCGCTAACCTGACCCAGCGACGCGACGCCACTTCAATGCTGGCCGCCAACTACGACGCCGCGCGGCCCGCTTCAGCACCGGCGCCGCGCGAGCCGCTATCCGTCAGCGCAGAATCGTCACGGAATCCGACAGAGCGGGACAGTGCGCGCCGGCGCGCTGGACGAGATTTCGGCATTGTCTACCCGCAGGTGGATACTCGGGTATGGCTGTCGAGCGGGGAGTGTCTGCCCTTGACATCAGGATGTGCTGGGCCCTGCTGCGAACCGCCGAGGTAGGCAGGCTAGCCGTATCCATCGCAGACCATCCCGACATCTTTCCGATCAACTACCTGATTGATCACGGAACCATCGTGTTCCGCACTGGGGAGGGTACGAAACTCGCGACCGTAAGCGCATGCCCGCACGTCGCCTTCGAGGCGGACGGGTACCAGCCGGACTCGGGCGAGGCCTGGAGTGTCGTCGTCAAGGGCCAGGCGGAAGAGATCAAAGCAATGCCTGAGGTACTCGACGCAATGACGTTCCCGCTGTTCCCTTGGCACGCCGGGCCCAAGCACAGGTTCGTGCGCATCGTGCCCGTCGACATCAGCGGACGCCGGTTCCAGGTGCTCGACTCCGATTCATGGCGGACCCCTATGACAGACGCGCACCGCTCGCCACCTGAGTGAGCAGTACCTCGAATCACGAATCGGGTCGGGCGCGTGCCGAGTATGCAGGGTTGAACTGGACGATCTCGGCGATCGCGTCCACAGCTACGCTGCGAACTGCCGATCGCACGGGCGGCCGCTCGCACCTTTGAACTGAACGCGACACCGACCCCGCGGCCGGAGTACAGGTCCGGCTCGGTGATGACAGGACCTGGGGCGGACGCGACCGGGGCGTTGATGGTGAGCAGGTTCAGCGACGGTGGGCAGTCGATGAGGATGTCGTCGTAGTCGTCGGCGACCGGGGCGAGCGCCTTGGCCAGCCGGACTCGCGGCCGACCCCGGCGACCACCTGAAGGGCGGCATTACGTCGGCGCCTCGGCACCGTGGAGCATTCCGTTCCCGCCGGATGTCACCGCCATCGACCGACCGGGCTGGCGACACCGAATCCGTGTGGCGTCACCGTCTGGCGTCAGCGATCGAGCGCAAGGTATCGAGATACGCCATGCCATAGCGGGTGAGTGGCACCACGTAGGAACCTTCGCTGATCTCGTTCCATGAGATCAGCGTCCACCCGTCCGGTTTCGACGCCGAGTTTCCTGCGAACAGGCTCTTCATGGTCTGGCCGTTGTCCCTCGGCACGCATGTCGAAGTGTGGTAAAGCAGCATTGCGTTGTAGCCAGGAGTGAATGGCGCGAGCCAAGTCTTGGGGGCTGCCGTCGGGATTAGGCGTCCGGCGGACGGCGACCGCGAGACGCTCGAGCGCGATAAAGGACGACCGATTCTTGATTGGGTCCTGACTCGACCAGTAATAACTGGTGCCGTCAAGGTACTGCGCACGAACCGCGTTCCAGCTGGCCGGCTTTTCATCCCCGAGCAGATACATTCGGTTCCTGAATTTCTTCGAGATCGCCGCCAGCTCGCCGTCACTGTACTTCCAGGTGCCGGCCATGATGACCTCAGGCAGCTTGGAAAAGTGATGATCGAGTGTCGAGTCCGCGCCATACTTCGACAAAAAGTAGTCGAAGTCATTGGAGAATTGCGTCACCGTCAGCGCTTTGGCAGACGATTGATAGTTCAATATGACGGAAAAAGGCGTGCCGGCCGCATTCAGTTTGTGCACCGCAGCAAACAGATAGCTCAGTCGTGTATTGAAACTGTTGTCGCCAGGGCCTTGGTTCGGCAGACCGGTGCCGATCCAGTTGACCGCGAACCCGCTCAAGCCGGCCCGAGCAGCCAATTGCACGTCGCGGGAGATCGTCCCGGGCGTCGCCTGGTCATAGCGCAGGCCCTGGCTGATGTCGGTAAGGACGTTGCCCGGGAACAAATTCTTTGCGCTGCAACCCGCCGTGTCCAGCTTCGCCGGCAGCGGGTCGCGGGCGTTCCCAGCTGGGTAGGCACCGCCCAAGTGGGTCAACCAATGCTGCCGATCCCACCATAGGTAGTACATGGCGAACATCGGGGCTTTGGCGGAACGTGGCGGAGTGCCCGATCCCGAGGGGACCGGGGTTGTCGGGGACGCCGAGCCGGGTCGCTCGGGACCGTGGTTGTTAGTGCAGGAAGTTATGAGCACTGTCGCAGTGAGCAGGACGGCGACGAACCGCGGAAGCATTGGCACCAGTTGTCGCCTCGGCGGACCGGCGAACCGTCCCCAGCGCGACCGCGAACCCACTGCGCCCTTCATGACGGCGTGAAGGAGGCGCACCGCGTACAAGCGCCACCTTCAGTAGCAAGAAGTAGGCTAAACGGCATTCTTGCTATACTCAACGCGTCGTCGTTGCGACTATTGACCCTGGAGGTAACGGCTTGAAATTCCACGTCGACCTCCCAAATTTTAACGAACCGAGGTAAATCCAAAAAGTTGAGTACGGGTCATGGCGCTTAACGTTATTTTCACGCGTGGCCGACTTTATCATAGACTCCTGTATGTTTCTGGAACGCCGAGTGGCCTCAACTCGCGGCAAATGTCGAGCTTGGCGCTTTTAGCTGATATTCATTGGTTCAACTGGCGTTAGTTTGCTTAGGGGTCCAGAGCACCGCGTTTTCCACTTGCGCCCAGGAGGGGGCGTGCCGAATGAAGGGCCGGATGACCGGCAAGACCGCGTAGTGCGGACGCGCTCGAAGACGTTGATCGTCGGGCGTGTGTGTCGGGTCTGTTGCGTTGGTCGAGTCCGCTGGCCGCGACACTGCTCGGATGATCTGTCGAGTTGTGCATCGTCGTCTGCGCCCGTCGGGTATCGGTTCCCGCGTGAGGTGATCGCTGTCGCCGGCGTCATCGGCATCATTGGCCGGACATTGCGGATCGTGCTCGCCGCCGCGGGGTTCGTGGTCGTCGTTGCTGCGATCGGGTTCAGTCGCGGCGTCCTCGGAGTGGACCTCCTCAGCGACGTTCTCGCCGCTTGACTCATCGGCGGCGCCTGGCTACTCGTTGCGCTGGGGCGTTTCACCCTTCAACCGCCGGATGCGTTCGTGAGGCTGCAGGGTGCGACCGCGGTCGATAGGGTGGCCGCACCCTGCCTGCGGGCGGTGAGGGGTTGCTCAGTTCCCAGAGTCTGAACCAGCCGTTCCGGTGTCGGGGCCGCTCTGGTCGCCCTGCTGGACGTTGACGTTGTCGGTGTCCGGACCGGAGTCCTTGGCCTCCGCAGCGGCGGTCCCGGTGTCGGGGCCGCTCTGGTCGCCCTGCTGGACGTTGTCGGTGTCCGACGGTGCGATCTTGTTGTGGCTCACATTCGGATGCGACGGCGTGCTTGCGCTGCTGGCTGCCGCGCTGGCGCCTACGCCGGCCATGGCGAGTAGCGCGAGCGCGCCGCCGGTTAGCGCGCGGCGCCCGTTCGGAATGCGGATCTTCATGCGTACCTCCGTGGTCACGTTGGATCGTGCTGACTCAACTAGGGTGCGTGGCGGTTCATGTCAGGGTGATGTGTCTGCGATGAGGCTGGCCGCGGCCTCGCCGGCCGGCCTGACCGGCCATCGGATCGCGACCCGGGCGCCACCTGCGGGAACGTTGTCTGCGACGGCGGTGCCGTGGTGGGTTGCCATGACGGCTCGTACGATCGCCAGCCCGAGGCCGTTGCCGTCCGAATCGTCGGCCGCGCCGACCAACTTCCAGTTTCGGGAAGGGTCGGTGCGGGTGAATCGTTCGAAGGCCACCGGTATGAATTCCGGTGTGAAGCCGGGGCCTTGGTCGGTGACGGTGAGCTGTGCGCACTCGCCATCCAACTGGTGGGTGAGGGTCACTGTCGCTCTGGGTGGTGAGTGCCGCACCGCGTTGGTAAGTAGGTTGTCGATCGCTTGCCGGATCCGATCCGGGTCACCGACGACGCGCAGTGTCCGTGGTCCGGACGAGGTGATCTGGACCTGCTTTGCGGCTGCGCTGCTGGCCGCAGCTTGGATCGCGGTGTTCGCCAGTTCAGCCAGGTCGAATCCCCGGACGCGCAGCCCGGGCGATTCGGTGCTGTGGCCTAGGACGAGTAGGTCCTCGGCGAGTCGAACGAGGCGATCTGTTTCCTCGGCGGCGACATCGATCGTGGCCGCGAGCTCGGCGCGGCTGCGGCCCGGGCGACGGGCGAGTTCGAGTTCGCCCTGCAGGACGGCCAGTGGTGTGCGCAGTTCGTGACCGGCGTCGGCGACGAAGGCCCGCTCGCGAGTGACTGCGGCGTGTAACCGGCTGAGCAGGCCGTTGAGGGTCTCGGCAAGCCGGGCAATCTCGTCGCGGGTACGCGGGACCGCCACCCCGCTGCCAGCGTCATGTTCTTGCAACGCGGCGGCTTGGACGCGCATCCGTTCGACCGGATGCAGCGCGGCACGGGTGAGCAGCCATGAGCCCGGCCCGACGAGGAGCAAGGCGATCGCGCCGAGGATAATCAGTTGCCAGGTCGATCGCGCGACCGCGGCGTCGATCGTGTCCCGGCTGGTGAGCACGACTACGAGGACCCCGGCCTGGTCGGTGGGGGCAGCGAACAGACGCATTGCCCCGGGCCCGTTCTCACCCGCAGCGTTCAGTGTCACTGTGGAGTTCGTGACGATGGCGCCCTTGGCGGCCGCGGCGGCCTGGGCGGGGGTCAGGAGTGGTGTCGGGGGTAGCCCGTCGGAGGATTCCAGCACAGCGCCGCGCACCGTGAGTACCTGCGCGTAGCTGCCCAGCGACGGCGCCAGCCGAGTTTGCCCGTTGTCCTGAAAGTTGCCGAGCTGACTGATCAAGCTGTCGGCGTGGCTGCGCAGCGAGACGTCCAGGCTGTGCTCCAAGCCTGATCGCAGCCGGTTTATGAACAGCACCCCGCCGACACTGAGCAGCACCATGCTCGCCGCAGTGAATGCCAGCGCCAGTCGCAGCCGGATAGGCATCGCGAGATCAGGCTAGCTGCGAACGCTCGGCGTTGGGTCGTTGTTCGGTGCGCAGCCGGTACCCGGCGCCTCGCACCGTCTCCAGCTGTTCCACACCGAACGGCCGATCGATCTTGCGACGCAAATAGGCGACATACTGATCAACGACGTTGCTGCCTGCGTCATAGGCGAAGTCCCACACATGTTCTAGGATCACTGTGCGGGTGAGTACTTCGCCAACATGCCGGAGGAACAGTTCGAGCAGCGCGAACTCCTTAGCCGACAGCTCCAGGATCTGCTCACCGCGCCACGCGGCCCGCGCGGCCGGGTCCAGCCCCAGACTGCCGGCCGCCAAGACTGTCGGGCGGGCAGGAGCACCGCGTCGCATCAGTGCCCGCAGCCGGGCCGACAGCTCGCTGAAGCTGAACGGCTTAGCCAGATAATCATCCGCGCCGCTATCCAGCCCCCGCACCCGATCGCCTATCCCGGTACGAGCGGTCAGCATGAGCACCGGCACCCACCGGCCCGCCTCACGCAGTCGGCGACAGACCTCGAAGCCGTCGATCCCGGGCAACATCAGATCCAGCACAACCGCGTCGTAATCGATCTCGCTCGCCCGCCACACGGCCTCCACACCGTCCCCGGCAATATCAACCGAATAGCCATCCTCGCCCAACCCCCGACGCAGCATGCTCGCCATCCGGATCTCATCCTCAACCACCAGCACCCGCATAACCGAACGGTAGGCACGCCCACATGTGACCGCGATGTCAATTGGTGGCGAGGGGCGGCCCTATCTCGCGTTGCGTCATGAGGACGATGACTCCGGCCACCAGTTGCGAGTCGCTCGAGACCTATTCGCGACGGGGCGGGCGACGCCCGTGAAGCCGAGGATGGCTGGATGAAGGCTTCTGACGCGGATGTCGATAGACGACCGCTGTAGGTTGCGCGGGCGGATTAGCGCATAACGTCGCACCACCCAGCCGAGGAGGCTGTCAACCCTGGCGGGTCGGGTCAGGTGAGTTTGGCTAGCGGGGACGGGCTCGCGGGCGGCGAAGCGCGGTTGGGTGAGGGTGTCGTCGGTGGCCAGGCGTTGAACGCCTTGATGTACAGGGCGACGTGTTCGCGGGTGTCGCGGCGCCGCTGCACCACACCGGCCTGCTTGCGGGCCATCGCGAACATCGTCTTACGAAACATCAGACGCGGGTCGGTCTTGGCCAGCCCAGCGCCGTCGGCCAGCTGCGGCTTTTTTGACTTGTTCGCCTGCTCCACCAGATACGCCGTAGCGCCGGCCGCGGATTTGATCATCCCGGTCTCGGCCGCGATCCGGTCGGCCACCGCCACCAAGTCGCGCACGAAAGGTTCACCCGCGACGGCCGAGTCGAACCCGCCCGATGACCGCAGCAACTTCGCTGCGCCTCCCAGACGAACGGACACCCCATGTCCAGCACCGGCAGTCCGGTCATGCTCCCGCCCGAGGGCAGACGACTGATCGCCGGCGGGGCGGTGCACGCTCGGCTGCTGGTCGCGCACGACCACCCCTCCTACGCGTCGACCTTCGAGATGACTGTCGCCGCCGGCTTCGACGTCGGGGCGCAGGTCCATGGCAACGGAGAGGGGATGTTCTACGTCATCGACGGGCAGCTCGACGTCCTGGGCTTCGAGCCCGCCGACCGCTCCCTCCCGGACTGGCACGCCTGGACATCTGCCTCCGGGGAGACGTTCCTGCACGGCCTGCCCGGCTCGTTCCTATACGTCCCACCGGGCGTGCCGCACGCCTTCGCCAACCGCACCGACCGCCCGGTCACGCTATTTTTCCAGTCTTAGCCGGCGGGCACGAGAACTACTTCGCCGAGCTCGGCGCTCTGCTGGGCGCCGCCTCGTCCCGGCACAGCTCTCGCTGTCTTGCATCACCGCCGAATACCTGGCGGGTAGCCGGGGGCGTTTCAGCCCCCGGCTTCGACGGATCCCGGCGTGACAGTCTCCTGGCATCGGGCTCTTGTCATCCTGATCACCAGAATGCGGCCACCCATGCCCAGTGGGAGAACAGCCTCGGTTGCTGGCGGGTGATGCGTAGCAGCGGCGTAACCTGACATCTGGGTCGAAGTACGAAGCGTCTCAGAACCTGCCGGGCTCCTGGGTACGGGCGTCGTGCTCAGGCTGGGGCGCAGCCGCGTCGCCGCCGCGCGCTCGAATCGGGTCGATCCCCCGGATGGAGGCATCGATCAACTCGATCGGATGGAACAACGGGACGTCGCCTTTGAGATAACGGCGGATCTGCAGGAGGCAACCCGCGTTCGACGTGGCGATCGCGTCAGGTTCGGTGCGCGCGATGTTGGCCACCTTGCGACGGCCGAGTTCCTCGGCGGCCACCGGCTGCACGAGGTTGTAGATGCCCGCCGACCCACAGCAGATCTCCGCCTCCCGGATGTCGGTGACCTCGAGTCCCGGAATGCTGCCGAGCATCTGCCGAGGCTGCAGGCGGACACCCTGGGCGTGCCCGAGGTGGCACGCGTCGTGGTAGGCGACGCGGGCCGGGATCGGATGGCGCGCAGCCACCGGCTCCAGGCCGGCGAGCACCTCAGAGACGTCGCGCACCTTCGCCGAGAACTGCCGCGCCTTGTCGGCGTAGGCCGGGTCGTCGCGCAGCAGGTGGCCGTAGTCCTTCATCGTGGAGCCGCAGCCGGCGACGTTGACGACGATGTCGTCGACCCCGGCGTCCTGGAAGACGTCGATTAGCCGCCGAGCCCGCGCCAAGCCCTCTGGCTCCCTCCCGGCATGGATGCTGAGCGCACCGCAGCACCGTTGCAGGCGCGGAGCGACGACCTCGCAGCCTTCCGCCGCGAGCACCCGGCCGGTCGCTGCGTTGACGTCGGCGAAGAACACCCGTTGGACGCAGCCGGTCAGCATACCGACCCGGCGGCGCCTGGTGCCGAGCGCGGGTATCAATGCGGGGTGCCGCTCGACCGCGTTGCGCAGGCGCATGGGCGGTAGCAGGGATTCCATCGCGAGCAGCCGAGGTGGCAGCCGGTCGCGCAGGCCCAACCTGCCGACCAGCCGGCGGATGCCCGCCCGTTGGTAGAAGGTGCCGAACACCGCCGCGACGCGCAGCCGGCTCGGGTACGGGAAGAGCGAGAAGATCGCCCGGCGGAAGGCCCGGTCGCGCCAGCCGCGGGCATAGTTGCGCTCGATCTGCGGCCGGACTGCCTCGATCAGCTCGTCGTACTTCACTCCGGACGGGCAGGCGGTGACGCAGGCCATGCAGCCCAGGCAGGCGTCGAAGTGCTGGACGTAGGTGTCGTCCATCGGTACGACACCCTCCTTGCCCAGCTTCATCAGGTAGATGCGGCCGCGCGGGGAGTCCATCTCCTCGCCCCACAGGGCGTACGTCGGGCAGGTCGGCAGGCAGAAGCCACAGTGCACGCAGTCGGAGATCCGCTCGTCGGACGGCGGGTGCATCAAGTCGAAAACGCCGGCGCTTTGCGCCGCATCAGCGCCGCCGGTATCCACCGTGACGCTCTGGTTCTCCTCGTGCCGACCGGCAGCCGACGATCCGGCAACAGTGTCAGTCATCGGCGTCCCTCAGGCTCGTCGTCAGTACCAGGACCCGAAGCGCCCCGGCGCACATCGATCGTCCGGATCGAGCTGTCGCTTGATCCGGCGGAGCAGCTGCACTGCCGACGGTGGCGGACCGAGCGGATCGACGGCGGCGTCCACCTCCGCCGGCCGGTCGCGCAGCAGCACCGTGCCGCCCATCGAGACCACCCGCCGGCGCCAGTCGTCGAAAGCGGTCACCACATCCGCTGGATTCCCGGTGAAGCGGGCGATATGCAGGCCGAGCGCAAGGTGAGACGTCAGTGTCGCGTGGACACCGGCGGTGTCCGCCGCCTTGGCCAGCTCCCGTTCCACGTCCGCGCTACGGCTGGGCAGCGTGCCGGCCGCTGCCACGGTGCCGGTGCCTCCTCCGGTCGCGGTGGCCACCTCGAGCCACAGCTTCTCCTCCTCGGCCGGCCCTAGCCGCTCCGGGCGCAGGCCGGACTCGGTGAGCAGGTCGTGCAGGCCGCCCAGCCGCGCCGCGACCCCGTCAGCGGATCCGTCCAGCCGGACGGCCAGCCGACCTCCCGACGGGTCCCCGCCGAGCCACTCGACGCAGGACGGCTCCAGCGGCGAAGCCATCAGCGCGAGGGTCGCAGCAGTGGCCGCGCGCGCGTCAGCCGGCGCGAGCACGGTGGAGGAGGCCTCCGGGCGCGGGTGCAGGCGCAGCACCACCTCACCGACCAGCGCCAGGGTGCCCAACGAGCCGCACATCAGCCGGGACAGGTCGTAGCCGGCGACGTTCTTGATGACGTGCCCACCCGAGCGGGCGACCGTGCCGTCGGCCAGAACCAGCGTGACGCCGATGACCAGATCACGCATCGCGCCGTAGCGCAGCCGCCGCGGGCCGTAGTCGCCGCCGGCCAGGAGGCCACCGACCGTGGCACCGGCCGCTTCCGAGGGTGGGTCGATGGCCAGCCACTGCCCGGCCGCCGCGAGGGTCTCCTGCAGCCGGCGCAGCGGCATGCCGGCGCCCACGGCGGCAGTCATGTCACCGGCGTTGTGCTCGATCAGCCGGTCCATGCCGGCGGTCTCCACGACCAGGTCCGGCGGCGCCGGCCGGCCACCCCACTTGATGGCGCTACCCGCACCGCGGAACAGCACCGGCCCGGCACTGTCGCGCAGCAGCTCTGCGGCGCTTGCCACGGTCGACGGGCGGTGCACCTGCGCAGTCGCCGTAGGGGCGGTCACCATCGTCTGATCACCGGTCACATCCGCTCGATCAGCCCGGCGGTTTCGTCGGGGTGTGCACGATAGGGGCCGGGCTTCTCCCCGCACAGTCGCGGTGTCGGGAGCACCTTGCCCGGGTTGCAGATGTTGTCGGGGTCGAAGGCGGCACGCACCCGCGCCATCACGGTCAGGTCGGCCTCGGAGAACATCCTGGGCATCGAGCACGCCTTGTCGCTGCCGACCCCATGCTCGCCGGTGATGGACCCGCCGTACTCGACACACAGCACGACGATCGCCGTGGCGAGCTCCTCCGCGGCCTCGGACTGGCCGGGCACCTTGGCGTCGTAGAGCACGAGCGGATGCAGGTTGCCGTCGCCGGCATGGAAGACGTTGGCGACTCGCAGCCCAGCCTCGTCGGCCAGCTCCGTGATCTGGGTGAGAACCGCGCCGAGTTTGGTACGCGGGATCACCCCGTCCTGCACGAAATAGTCGGGGCTGATCCGGCCCATCGCGGCGAAAGCGGCTTTGCGCCCTTTCCACACCAGCGCTCGCTCGGCCGGGTCGTTCGCGATCCGGATCTGGGTGGCACCGTTGTCCCGGCAAACCTGCTGCACCTGCTCGAAGCCCGCCTCGCACTCCGCGACCGGTCCGTCGAGCTCGACCACCAGGGCCGCCGGGGTGTCGAGCGAGTAGCCGGCGTGCACTGCCTTCTCGCAGGCCTCGATCGCCAGCGCGTCGAGCATCTCGACGGCGGCGGGCACGATGCCGGCGGAGACGAACCCGCTTACCGCGTTGCCGGCCTGCTCGGCGCTGGGGAAGTCAGCAACCAGCGTGCGGACCGCCTCGGGCGTGCGGAGCAGGCGCACGGTGATCTCGGTGACGATCCCGAGCGTCCCCTCCGAGCCGATGACCACGCCGCGCAGCTCGGGCCCGACCGCGTCAATGGAGTCACCGCCGAGCGTCACCACGCTGCCGTCGCTCGTCACGAGGGTCAGCGCGTGAACATGGTTGGTGGTGAAGCCGTACTTCACACAGTGCGCGCCGCCGGAGTTCTCCGCGACGTTGCCGCCGATGGTGCACACCACCTGGCTCGACGGGTCGGGGGCGTAGTAGAGGTTGTGCTCGGCCACGGCCGCCGTGATCGAGGCGTTGGTGACCCCGGGCTCTACGACCGCCCGCTGGTTGACGACGTCGACCGACAGGATCTGGCGCATCCGGGCCAGCCCGATGACAATCCCGTCGGCGACCGGCAGCGCCCCGCCCGACAGCCCCGTCCCCGCCCCACGCGCGACGAAGGGGATGCGCTCCCGCGCGCACACCCGCACCACTGCCGCAACTTCCTCAGTGGACAGTGGCAGGGCCACGAGGGCCGGCGTGACGCGGTAGCCGGTGAGGCCGTCGCACTCGTAGGTGCGCAGCTGGGCCGGCTCGCTGATCAGGCCGCCTGGGCCGAGCAGGCCGGCGATCTCCGCCCGGACCGCGTCGGCGACCCGGCCGGTCTCCCGCTCGGCTGTCAGTTCGGCGTACGTCGCCATGGCTGCCCTAACCGGCCCCAGTTGGCTGCCGGTCGGGCTTCGTCTGGACGGGACCGGCGTCGGGGAACGGCTCGACCTCCTTGATGTCGGCGATCGACTGCCTCATCGCGGCGTTGACCTCGCGCTCGACCATGATCTCCACCCGTGCCGGCACTTGCAGCCGCTCGGACTCCGCGCTGGCCCATTCCAGCGCCACCCGGATCTGCTCCGGATCGGTAACCCGGCGGCCCATCCCGCCCAAGCCGATGAAACCGATGCTCGTCATGCTCATCCCTCCGGGACGGGTAAGAGGCGGCCACTGCGATGCTCCATGGGCAGCCAGCCGACGCTGGCCACGCTGGTTGTAGACGGCTTTTACTCTAGCCCGACGCACCCGGTGTTGGCGGCTTCGTGCAGCGCGGCGAACAGCGCGGGGAAGTCCAGCTCGCCGGGGCCGAGCTCATGGCGCTCAGGGCTGTCAGCGACCTGTACCTAAACGATCCGGTCGGCGTACCGCGCGATGACGGCGGGCAGGTCCTCCCCCACTAGGTGGTACATCTCGCGCCGCTCGTCATGAACGACTGGCCGCAACGGACCAGAGTCGCGTCGTTCGCACGGCTACGCGCCACGGACGTTCCACTGCTCGACAGCGGCGACCTGCCGCGGCGTCGCCCGTCGACTGCGTCAACCGCGCTCGCGCATCGGCTAGAACTTGGGTGCCGGGCTTGTCCAGCTGCCAGAAATTCGGGGGGCGGCCCGGCGCCGAACCCGGGTTGATGGACCCGACTGCCGTCAGAGGCATAGCGCGAGTTCGTCGAAGGCAGTGCGGACCCGATCATGCACGGCGAGGTCGGCGGTGATCGCGTAGTGGCCGCGGCGCAAGTTCTGCACGAACGCGTGCCCGGGCGTGATCGTGCGCGCAGAGCTCAGCTGTTTGAGTCCACGCATCGGCCGCAGCCGAGCCTTCAGCCGGGCCATGGTCGGCTTCCACGAGACTGTTCGCGTGCTGCTCGGTGAGGTGACCAGGCGCCGGCACGAACTCATCGAGCACCCGCGGCTAGACCGGCGCCCGGCGGTGGTGACCTCGACCGGCGCCGGCCCGACGCGCAAGGCACGGGTGAAGAACTCCCGCGCGGCCGCGGCGTCGCGTCGGGTCGAGACCAACACGTCGATCACCTGCCCATGCTGATCGACTGCCCGGTACACGGCATGTCCATCGGCCGGGCGGGCGGCGTCGATGAACTCCGACGTGAACGCCTGGACCCAGCGATAATCCTGACGTGGTCGACCTCGATGCCGCGCTCAGCGAGTAACTCTTGGACATCGCGGTAGAGAAAGCGGTACCCGGCCGGTGCAGACGTCGACCTCAGGCTGATCATCCGGCCATGTCCCGGCCCGTGGACACGATCAACGCAACAGAACCCCCGGCCTCATTGACAACAGCCACCGGACCCGGCAGCTCCGGCACCGAGTCAATAACGACCTCGCGCGAGGGCACCAACCGCGACTTGATCATCTCGCCGGTCTGACCGTCGATCGCTGTCGCGACCACAGACCGGGCACGGACATCCAGCTCAACACTCGTACGCTCGAAACCCACCGGGGGCTCCCACACCTGGTCGGATAGGCCGAGCAGGCAGCCCCTACCCGGTAACCCACGAACATGTGTAAGCGAGGCCCCCGCCCGCCACCCCTCACGCCAGAGGCATCACCTCATACCGTCTGATTCAAGTCGCGGCGAGCTAGGCTGATTCAGGTCGCGGCGACCTAGACCAACTCGGGTCAACGCAGGATTGCGTTCACGGCCGACGTCCGGGAATCTCGGCCCAGGAGGCAGGCATGTACGGCGGGGCGCGCGGGAGCACGGCGCTCGACGCTCCTGCGGTCAAGGCCAAGGCCAAGGACTTGGGCGCGGACCTGGTCGGGATCGTGGATTGCGCCACCCTCGCCGCCAACCCGCCGGACCCGACGGCGCCGCAGACGCCGGCGGGCATCTTCCCGACCGCGAACAGTTGCATCGTGCTCGCGGTGCGGATGCCGACGGGGCAGTTCCTGTCGGATCACCGGTGGGCGATCGCGCACACCACTGCAGCCGTCTGCCGACATCTGGAGCGGCTTGCCTACCGGCTGTCCTTCTGGCTGGAGGACCAGGGCCATGCGAGCATGCAGGTGATCATGGATGAGACCAGCCCGGAGTTGAAGCGAGGCAGTTACGGCTATCTGTCGTTTCGCCATATCGCGGTGGAGGCGGGTCTGGGCACTTTCGGACTGGAGGCGAACCTGTTGACGCCAGAGTTCGGCCCCCGGGTGTATCTCAACGCTGTGCTGACCGAACTGGAGCTGGTATCGGACGCCCGCATCACCGAGCAGCTGTGCATCGGCCCCAGCTGCGGGCGGTGCCTGGAGTGCTGCCCCACCGACGCCGTCGGACAGTGGACTCTGGACAAGCGCGAATGCGGTAAGGCCGCCATGGTCAACGGGCTGTCTGCCATCTTGCAGGGTCCGGTCAAGCAGTTGCTACGCGAGCCCGAGACGGTCGCGAGTGTGATGGCCGATTCGCGCACCCGCGAGCAGTGGGAGGCCGTGGTCCGGGTCGCCGAGTCGTTCGGGGTGTGTCCGCGGTGTCTGGAGGTGTGCCCGGTGGGCGGGGAGTACCAGCAGTATCTGGCCTCCGAGCACCGCTACATCCCGGAGAACACCCGATCGAAGCGGGAGCGACTGGCGGCGATGAAACCCCTCGACAAGCGAGGAGAGACCGTGGCGGGCAACCCCCCGATCAACCGCAGATTCGTCGGCCCGATCGGCTACCAACGATTGCGTCGTGCCGACACCCCCGATATCCACCGGGCGCCGCGATGACCGAGGCGGTTGTAGGCACCCAGGAGGTGGTTAACAAGGCCCGTGAGTTGGGGGCCCAACTGGCCGGGGTGGCCTCGGCGGACGCGTTGGCGGACCTAGGCCACCCGCCCGGCGCGGTACTCAACGGCGCCCGCAGCGTCGTTGTGTTGGCCCGACGGTTCATCTACGGCGGCGTGCTGCAACGCAGCTCTAGCGCGCGCAGCCACCACTACGCGACCGAGCTCGGCCTGGCCGAGTTGGAGGAGATCGCGCTGAAGATGATGTTCTGGCTGGAGGACCGCGGCCACCCGGCGCTGATGGTGCCGGCGTCAGCGAGTCGGTCCAAGCAGGAGGATCTCGCCGCTAACGGGCCGTTGTCGTTGACGCATGCTGGCGTGCAGGCCGGCTTGGGCACGATGGGACTCAACGGGATGCTGCTGACCCCCGAGTACGGGCCGCGGGTGATCCTGTCAGCGGTGGTTACCCTTGCTCCGCTGGAGCCTTCGGTGCGCCACGAGCGTGCACTGTGCCTGGGCGAGGAGTGCGGGCGGTGCCTGCTGGCGTGCCCGGGCAACGCCATCGGACAGTGGAACCTCGACGTCGAGGCATGCCGACCCCACTCGGCCCCTTATGACTACCCGGCCTTCCAACGGCACATTGAGCGGGTCATGAGCGAGCGCGACCCGGACCAACAGTGGAAGGTCGCGACGAGTACGGACTCGTTGATGTTCTGGCAAAGCATGCTGCGTGGGGTGGGAATCCAGACAGGCTGCACCCGCTGCCAGGACGTCTGTCCGGTCGG
Source organism: Actinomycetota bacterium (assembly GCA_030948475.1). Classification (GTDB taxonomy): domain Bacteria; phylum Actinomycetota; class Actinomycetes; order Mycobacteriales; family Jatrophihabitantaceae; genus JALZAI01. The sequence goes on along the minus strand of JALZAI010000243.1, from coordinate 1,363 downwards.
ACAGGACTACCCGCGGCGCCTGGCGCCGGCGCTGGAGGACATTCCCGAGGAGACCCCGGCCAAGCGGGCCGAGTTGCAGCGGATCCAGGAACGCGCCGCTGCAGGGGAACAGCGCCCCGGATTCAACGAGCGCTGGCACGGACACCTGCCCGATGCCGCGGGGACGCAGGCATGACGACGGTGACGCTTCCCGCCACTCGGGAGGCCGTCGATGCGACCCGCAACGCCCGGGTGCCGGCCGCTCTCGGGCACGCTTGGCGCTCACCCTTCTTCCGCGCAAGGTTGTGCGCGGCCGGCATCGAACCGGGCGAGGTCCCCACCGATCAGGCGTGGGCGCGCATCACCCCGACAACGAAAGCTGAGCTGCGGGAGCTATCTATCGAGCAGTTCCGGGAGCAGCTCGTGGTCGCCGAGCCGAACGAGATCGCGCTGTACTGGCGCAGTGGCGCGGTTACCGGGCGCCCACTGTTCTACCCTAAGACCCACGCGGACCTTCCCGAGCTGGTGGAGTCGTTTGCCCGAGTGCTCGACATCGTCGGGCTGGGTCCCGGTGATCTGGTGCACAACTCCTTTCCCTACCTCGGTGTGCACCCCATCGGGCACATGTTCGGCCATGCCCTTCGCGAACGTGGGGTGGGCAATATCTTCGCTGGTTCCGGCGCCAACACGCCCACAGATGCCCAGGTCCGGATCCTGTTCGACCTGCGACCCACGGCCTGGATGGGAATCGGTTCCTACCTCAACCACCTCGGTCACCGCGCCGAGGCACTGGGGTACGACGCGGCCGCCGCCGGCCTGCGCCGCACGATCAGCAGCGCCGAGCCCCTCACCCCGGCCAAGCGGGCCAGGATGCAGGACGTGTGGGGTGCTGAGCTGTTCGACTGCTACGGCATGACCGAATGCTCGCTCATGGGTGCCGAGTGCGCCCACCACGACGGGCTGCACATCTGGACCGACATGTTCGCCGTGGAGATTCTCAACCCGGACGGACAGCCGGTACCAGCCGGCGAGGTCGGCGACGTGGTTGTGACACCGTTGCACAGCGCTTCGTCCATCCCGTTTCTGCGCTGGGTCTCCGGCGACCGCGGCTCGCTGGAAGCCGACTGCGACTGCCAGTACGCGATGTTCCCGCGGTTGAAACTCGCCGACGGCACCGTTGGGTTTATCAAGGTCCGCGGCGTCAACATCAACCACAGCGAACTGCAGGACAAACTCCTCACGCTGCCCGCCGTCGCCGACTATATGGTCACCGTCGTCACCGAGGGCACTCTCGACCGGCTCGGCATCGAGATCGAGATCCGTGACGCCTCCGAACCGCAGGTCGTCGCGGACGTGGTGCTCCGCGAGATCGGCGCCACTTTCG
>JALZAI010000218.1 GCA_030948475.1 Actinomycetota bacterium | reverse complement strand
CCCAACGCTCAAGAGGTTCCGGCCGCGAGCCCAGGGACGCGCGTACCGGATTCGCAAGCGCACCAGTCACATCACCATCGAACTCGAGAGCGTCGAACTCTCACCGAAGCAGAAGAAGGGACGGGCTCGGTAATGGGCCAGAAGGTCAACCCGAACGGGTTCCGTCTCGGCATCAGCACGGACTGGAAGAGTCGCTGGTTCGCCGATAAGCAGTACGCCGAGTACGTAAAGGAAGACGTGGCGATCCGTCGTCTCATGTCCAAGGGCATGGAGCGGGCAGGCATCGCCAAGGTCGAGATCGAGCGCACCCGCGATCGGGTCCGCGTGGACATCCACACGGCCCGCCCGGGTATCGTCATCGGCCGCCGCGGCGCCGAGGCGGACCGCATCCGCGGCGAGCTGGAGAAGCTCACCAACAAGCAGGTGCAGCTCAACATCCTCGAGGTCAAGAACCCGGAGAGCGACGCCCAGCTGGTCGCGCAGGGGGTCGCCGAGCAGCTGTCCAACCGGGTCAGCTTCCGACGCGCGATGCGCAAGAGCATGCAGTCGGCACTCAAGAGCCCGGGCATCAAGGGCATCCGGGTGCAGTGCTCCGGCCGTCTCGGTGGTGCCGAGATGTCGCGCTCGGAGTTCTACCGCGAGGGACGTGTCCCGCTGCATACGCTGCGCGCAAACATCGACTACGGCTTCTACGAGGCCAAGACGACCTTCGGCCGGATCGGCGTCAAGGTCTGGCTGTACAAGGGCGAGGTGCCGACCGGCTCGCGCGCCGAGCGCGAGGCCGCGATGGCGGCGGAGGCATTGCGTCAGCGTCGCGATCGCCCGGCAGGAGCCCGGCCCCGGCGCTCCGGCTCGCAGGGCACGACCGGTGTGAGCACCGACGCGGGACGTGCGGCATCGGGTGTCGAGCCCACCGAGGCGCCGGATGTGGAACCGGCTACCTCGGAGCTGCCCGAGGCCGAGGCGCCGGCTACCGAGGCGCCGACCGCCGAGACAGCCGAGGCGGCTGCCGCCGAGGCTCCGACGGCTGTCGAGCCGGACCTGCAGGAGTCGGTGATCACGACCGAGGCTGCTGCCGAAGCCGAGATCGCGACCGACGCGCCTGGCGACGTGACGCAGCCAGAGGTCGCGCGAACCGACGAGAGCACGGAGGGCTGAGTCTTGCTCATCCCACGCAGGGTCAAACACCGCAAGCAACACCACCCCACCCGCCGCGGCGCGGCGTCGGGCGGGACGCGCGTGGCGTTCGGCGAGTACGGCATCCAGGCACTGGAGCCTGCCTACGTCACCAACCGGCAGATCGAATCGGCGCGTATCGCGATCAACCGGCGGATTCGCCGTGGCGGGAAGGTGTGGATCAACATCTACCCGGACCGTCCGATCACCAAGAAACCCGCCGAGACCCGGATGGGATCCGGTAAGGGCTCGCCGGAGTGGTGGATCGCCAACGTCAAGCCGGGCCGGGTGCTCTTCGAGCTGTCTTTCCCCAACGAGGTCGTTGCCCGCGAGGCGCTGACCCGCGCGATCCACAAGCTGCCGATGAAGTGCCGCATCGTCAAGCGTGAAGCAGGTGACATCTGATGGCTGCCGTGACCGACGAGATGCGCGAGCTGCACGACGACGAGCTCGATACGCGGCTGCGCGAGGCCAAGGAAGAGCTGTTCAATCTGCGCTTCCAGATGGCCACCGGGCAACTGGACAACAACCGCCGACTGCGGACCGTGAAGGGCGACATCGCGCGGATCTACACGATCCTGCGCGAGCGTGAACTCGGTCTGTCCGTCGCTCCGAGTGAAGGCGAAACAGCGGAATGACCGAAACGAGCACCGAGACGACGCCGGTACAGGCGCGTACGTCGCACCGCAAGACCCGCGAGGGTCTCGTGGTCAGCGACAAGATGGACAAGACAGTTGTCGTGGCTGTCGAGGACCGGGTCAAGCACCCGCTCTACGGCAAGGTCATCCGCCGGACCAGCAAGCTCAAGGCGCACGACGAGACCAACCAGGTCGGCGTCGGCGACCGCGTACTGATCATGGAGACCCGTCCGCTGTCGGCTAGCAAGCGCTGGCGCGTGGTCGACGTGCTCGAACGCGCAAAGTAAGACCGTCACCGAGTCTGGGAGTAAGCAGTGATTCAGCAGGAGTCGCGACTGCGCGTCGCCGACAACACCGGCGCCAAGGAGATCTTGTGCATCCGGGTGATGGGCGGTTCCGGGCGCCGTTATGCCGGGATCGGCGACATCATCGTCGCGACGGTCAAGGACGCGCTGCCCGGTGCCGGAGTCAAGAAGGGCGACGTCGTGAAGGCGGTCATCGTGCGCACGGTCAAGGAGCGCAGGCGCCCGGACGGCAGCTACATCCGCTTCGACGAGAACGCCGCAGTCCTGATCAAGGCTGATGGTGAGCCGCGCGGCACCCGCATCTTCGGCCCGGTCGGCCGCGAGCTGCGCGACAAGCGGTTCATGAAGATCATCTCGCTGGCACCGGAGGTGCTGTAGTCCATGAAGATCAAAAAAGGGGACGACGTCGTTGTCATCGCCGGCAAGGATCGCGGCGTGAAGGGCAAGGTCATCGCGGCCGATCCGATCACCAACAAGGTCGTGGTCGAAGGCGTCAACCGCGTCACGAAGCACACCCGGATCAGTGCCACGCAACGCGGCGCCAAGTCCGGAGGCATCGAGCACGTCGAGGCCGCGATCAGCGCCAGCAACGTGATGGTGATCGACAGCGAGGGCAAGGCGACGCGCGTCGGCTACCGGCGTGCCGAGGAGAGCGGCAAGAACGTACGCATGTCGCGCCGCTCCGGAAAGGACCTCTAGTGAGTGAGCATCGCAGCGAGCGCCAGCGAGGGGTGACAGCATGAGTGCACCGGCGGATACCTCAGCTGTGACAGTTCCTCGGTTGAAGGCCCGGTACCGCGAGCAGATCGTGCCGGCGCTGACCGAGCAGTTCTCCTTCGGCAACCCGATGCAGGTCCCCGGTCTGGTCAAGATCGTCGTCAATATGGGCGTCGGACAGGCGGCGAAGGACAGCAAGCTGATGGACGGCGCGGTCCGCGATCTCACACTGATCACCGGCCAGAAGCCGCTCGTCCAAAAGGCACGAAAGTCCATCGCCCAGTTCAAGCTGCGCGAGGGCATGCCGATCGGCGCCAAGGTAACGCTGCGCGGCGACCGGATGTGGGAGTTCCTGGACCGCCTGCTCTCGCTGGCGCTGCCCCGAATCCGTGACTTCCGCGGGCTGTCCGACCAGCAGTTCGACGGCAACGGAAACTACACCTTCGGCCTGACCGAGCAGTCGATGTTCCACGAGATCGACCCCGATTCGATCGACCGTCCACGCGGCATGGACATCACGGTCGTGACCACCGCCGGTAACGACGACCAGGGACGTGCCCTGCTGAGGGCGCTCGGTTTCCCGTTCCGTGGCACAGAGAGAAGTTGAGATGGCAAAGACTGCACTGGTCAACAAGGCGGCCGCCAAGCCGAAGTTCAAGGTCCGCGGCTATACGCGCTGCCAGCGCTGCGGCCGTTCCCAGGCGGTTTACCGCAAGTTTGGGCTGTGCCGGATCTGTCTGCGCGAAATGGCTCACGCGGGTGAGCTTCCCGGGGTGACCAAGTCCTCTTGGTGAGTTGGGTGCGCCGATAACTGCAGATCGTTTTGTAAAGCCGATCGCTCACAGGCCGCGTACTTGTGGAACCTGGGCGAGGAAGAAGTAGCCATGACAATGACCGACCCGATTGCAGACATGCTGACCCGTCTGCGCAACGCGAACTCGGCGTTTCACGACGCTGTGGTGATGCCGCATTCCAAGCTCAAGGGGCACGTCGCCGAGATCCTCAAGCAGGAGGGCTATATCGCCGGCTTCAAGGTTGCCGACGCGCCCGAGGGCGAGGTGGGCCGGGTGCTCACGCTCGACCTGAAGTACGGGCCGAACCGGGAGCGCAGCATCGCCGGTGTGCGCCGGGTCTCCAAGCCTGGATTGCGGGTGTACGCCAAGTCGAGTGGCATGCCGCGCGTCCTGGGTGGCCTAGGCACCGCGATCATCTCGACCTCGTCCGGTCTGCTGACCGACCGGCAGGCAACCAAGCGCGGGGTGGGCGGGGAAGTCCTCGCCTACGTCTGGTAGGGGGACGGATCACCATGAGTCGCATCGGAAAGCTTCCCGTCCCGATCCCGTCCGGGGTGGACGTCGCGATCGAGGGCCAACTAGTCACAGTGAAGGGCCCGAGGGGCACCCTGAGCCATCGCGTGGCGGAGCCGATCACGGCTGCCGTCGGCGCGGACGGGGCGGTCGACGTCGGCCGTCCCGACGACGAGCGTGGGTCGAAGTCGCTGCACGGGCTGTCCCGCACGCTGATCGCCAACATGGTGACCGGAGTGACCGCGGGCTACACGAAGACCCTCGAGATCGTCGGCACCGGTTACCGGGTGACGGCCAGCGGCGCTGACCTCGAGTTCGCCCTCGGCTTCTCGCACTCGGTGCTGATCAAGGCGCCGGAGGGCATCACGTTCCGCGTCGAGGCGCCCACCCGGTTCGCAGTCGAAGGCATCGACAAGCAGCAAGTCGGCGAAGTGGCCGCGAATATCCGCAAGCTGCGCAAGCCCGACCCGTACAAGGGCAAGGGTGTGCGCTACCAGGGCGAGGTCATTCGCCGCAAGGCAGGAAAGGCCGGGAAGAAGTAGCGATGGGCGCGTCAACGATTACCAAGCAGGCTCGCAGTTCGGCGGGCGTCGCGGCAACCCGTCGGACCGCCAGGTCGCGTCGTCACTTCCGGCTGCGCAAGAAGGTTGCCGGCACGGCGGAGCGCCCGCGCCTAGTCGTCACCCGCTCCGCGCGGCACCTGTTCGCGCAGATCGTCGACGACGACCGCGGCGTGACGCTGGCGTCGGCATCGACGTTCAAACTGTCCGACGGCGACAAGACCGCGCGGGCCCGGATGGTCGGGCAGCAGCTGGCCGAGGCGGCCCGGTCCGCCGGCGTCAGCAAGGTCATCTTCGACCGAGGCGGCAACACCTACACCGGTCGAGTGGCGGCATTCGCCGGCGCCGCCCGCGAATCCGGATTGGAATTCTAGATATGACGTCCAAAACCGAGGAGAACTAGCATGCCTGGACCGCAGCGCGGAGCCCGCACGGGCGGCAACGAGCGCGGCGGCGAGCGTCGCGACCGCCGCGACGGTGGCCGCGGTGGCCAGAACGCTCCGGAGAAGAGCTCGCACCTCGAGCGGGTCGTGACCATCAACCGGGTCGCCAAGGTCGTCAAGGGTGGCCGGCGGTTCAGCTTCACCGCCCTCGTGGTCGTGGGCGACGGCGACGACACGGTCGGCGTGGGGTACGGCAAGGCCAAGGAGGTGCCCGCGGCGATCGCCAAGGGTGTCGAGGAGGCCAAGAAGAACTTCTTCAAGGTGCCACGCATCCAGCAGACGATCCCGCACCCGGTTCAGGGTGAGAAGGCGGCCGGCGTGGTACTGCTCAAGCCTGCCAGCCCGGGTACCGGGGTGATCGCCGGCGGCCCGGTACGCGCGGTGCTCGAGTGCGCGGGCATCCACGACGTGCTCTCTAAATCGCTCGGCTCGGACAACCCGATCAACATCGTGCACGCCACCGTCGCGGCGCTGAAGGACCTCGTCCGCCCGGAGGAGGTCGCGGCTCGCCGCGGCCTGCCGCTGGAGGATGTCGCCCCTGCCGGCATGCTGCGCGCGCGCGCCGGGCAGGGGAGCTGACCGCCATGGCCCGGCTCAAGATCACCCAGACCCGATCGGGCATCGGCAACAAGCAGAACCAGCGCGAGACGCTGCGGACGCTCGGACTCAAGCGCGTCCACGACGTCGTCGTCAAGCCGGACCGCCCGGAGATCCGGGGCATGGTCCACACCGTCACCCACCTGGTGTCGGTCGAGGAGGTCGAGTAACAGATGCCAGACTCAGCGCTGAAGGTTCACCACCTGCGTCCGGCCCCGGGTTCGCACACCAAGAAGACCCGGGTGGGGCGCGGCGAAGGCGGCGCCAAGGGCAAGACCGCGGGACGCGGTACCAAGGGCAGCAGCGCCCGCTACCAGGTACCGGCCGGCTTCGAGGGCGGTCAGATGCCGATTCACATGCGCCTTCCGAAGCTCAAGGGCTTCAAGAACCGCTTCCGAATACCATTCCAGGTCGTCAATGTGGCCCGGCTCGCGCAGCTGTTCCCGGAGGGCGGCACGGTCGGTATCGACGAGCTCGTGCGGGCTGGCGCCGTCCGCGACGGCGAGCCGGTCAAGGTGCTTGGTAACGGCGACCTGGGCGAGGTGCAGCTGTCGATCACGGCAAACAAGTTCTCCGCGGCGGCCCGGACCAAGATCGAGGCCGCCGGAGGCACCGTCGCCGAGATCTAAGCGGCCGTCCGGTCGCAATCTCGGGTCGGGTCCGGGCGACTGTTAGCCTGAGCTAAAGGTCCGACTTCGACCATACTTCCAACACCCCGGGCCGCCGACGACGTGGACTCGGCGGCTCACAAGCAGGAGGATTCGTGCTTCGCGCATTCGCATCGGCGTTCCGCACGCCGGACCTGCGCAAGAAGCTGCTATTCACCTTCGCGATCCTGGCCCTGTTCCGTTTTGGGGCGTCCGTTCCGACGCCGAACACCAACACGTCGGCGATCAACAGCTGTATCAAGAACGCCGCGAACGGTTCCAACGCGAACATCTATTCGCTGATCAACCTGTTCTCCGGCGGCGCGCTGCTCCGGCTGTCCGCGTTCGCGCTGGGCATCCTCCCCTACATCACCGCCAGCATCATCATTCAGCTGCTCGTGGTGGTCATCCCGCGCTTCGATCAGCTCAAGAAGGAAGGCCAGTCCGGCCAGCAGAAGCTGACCCAGTACAGCCGGTACCTGACCATCGGCCTGGCGATCCTGCAGTCGACCGGCTTCATCGCCTTGGCCCGCTCCGGCCAGCTGTTCCCGTCCTGCCAGTCGTCGATCCTCTACAAGACCGACATCTTCACGCTCTCGACGATGGTCATCTGCATGACCGCCGGAACCGGCATCATCATGTGGCTCGGCGAGCTGATCACCGACCGCGGTGTCGGCAACGGCATGAGCGTGCTGATGTTCACCTCGATCGCGGCGCGCATCCCGAACGAGGGTCAACTGATCCTGCAAAACGCCGGTGGCTTCATCTTCACCCTGATCTGCCTGCTCGGCCTCGCGATCATCATCGCCGTCGTCTTCGTCGAACAGGCTCAGCGCCGGATCCCGGTGCAGTACGCCAAACGAATGATCGGACGGCGACAGTACGGCGGCACCTCGACCTACCTGCCGCTGAAGGTCAACCAGGCAGGCGTCATCCCGGTCATTTTCGCCTCGTCGCTGCTCTACATCCCGCAGCTGCTCAGCCAGCTGACGAGCAACAACTCCAACACCGGCTTCGCCCGCTGGGTGAACAACTACCTGATCAACCAGCAGTCTTTCGTCTACATCCTGGTCTACTTCGCTCTGATCATCTTCTTCACGTACTTCTACGTCGGCATCACCTTCGACCCGGTCGAGCGGGCCGACGACATGAAAAAGTACGGCGGTTTCATCCCCGGTATCCGCCCGGGTCGCCCGACCGCCGAGTACCTGCAGTTCGTGCTGTCCCGAATCACCCTGCCGGGCTCGCTCTATCTGGGTATCGTGGCGATCCTGCCGAACTTCTTCTTCTCGATCACGAGTAGCAACGCGCAGAACTTCCCGTTCGGCGGCACAGCAGTGCTGATCATGGTTGGCGTCGCGCTGGACACGGTGAAGCAGATCGAGAGCCAGCTGATGCAGCGCAACTACGAAGGCTTCCTGCGCTAGCGCGCGGTCGGGAGAGGTTGAGGTCGTGAGACTTGTCCTCGTCGGGCCGCCCGGGGCGGGTAAGGGCACGCAGGCGGAATTCATCGCGGGGCAGTTCAGCATTCCGAAGATCTCGACCGGGGACATCTTTCGCGCCAACGTCTCGGGCGCCACGGAGCTCGGCCGTCAGGCAAAGAAGTTCATGGACGCCGGCGACCTGGTGCCCGATGAGGTCACCAACGCGATGGTCCGCGACCGGATCGCCCAGGACGACGCCGTCGAGGGCTTCCTGCTCGATGGGTTTCCCCGCAACGCCGCGCAGGCCTACGAGCTGGATGGCATGCTCACCGCGATCGAGTCGTCGCTCAGCGTCGTACTTGACCTCGACGTCCCGCACAATGAGGTCGTTCGCCGGTTGTCGGGGCGACGCACCTGCAAGAACTGCGGGCACGTGTGGCATATCGAGTTCGACAGGCCCAAGACCGCCGACGTTTGCGACAAGTGTGGTGGCGAGCTCTACCTACGCGACGACGACAAGCCGGACACTGTGCGGCACCGCCTCGAGGTCTACAACGCGCAGACCCAGCCGCTGATCGAGTTCTACACGCTGCGCGGGCAACTCGTTGCGATCGACGCGATGGGCACCGTCGAGGACGTCACCGAGCGCGCCGTCGAGGCGCTCACTCCATTCGCCGATGCGTGAGGTCCGCTGATGTTCCGCGCCCCCGAGCAGATCGAGATCAAATCGTCCGAGCAGATCGCCGCCATGCGGCAAGCTGGGCTCGTCGTTGCGCGGGCACTACGGGTCATCACCGAGGCCGCGGGTCCCGGCGTCTCCACGGCTGAGCTGGACGGCCTCGCGCGAGACGTGCTGCGCGACGCCGGCGCCGGCTCGTCCTTCCTGCACTACGATCTGGGCGCCGGCCCGTACCCGGCGGTGATCTGCTCGTCGGTCAACGACCGGATCGTGCACAGCATCCCATCCCCTCGCGAAAAGCTCGCCGACGGCGACATCGTTTCGATCGACTTCGGTGCGGTCGTCGACGGCTGGCACGGTGACGCGGCGGTCAGCCTCCTGATCGGCGAGGTCGCCGAGGACGTCCGCGCCATGTCCGCGGCCTGTGAGCAGTCCCTGTGGGCCGGCCTCGCGACGGCGCGCAGCGGTGCTCGACTGTCCGACATCTCGCACGCCATCGAGATGTCGGTTCAATCGTCGGGCCGTTACGGCATGGTGGCCGGGTACGGCGGGCACGGCATCGGCACCCGCATGCACATGGCGCCGCACATCCTCAACTACGGACGCGCCGGCAAGGGTCCGCGGGTCATCCCGGGGATGACCCTCGCGATCGAGCCGATGCTCACCCTTGGTTCGCGCTCGACCCAGGAGCTGCCGGACGGCTGGGCGGTGCGTACCGCCGACGGCTCGTGGGCGGCGCACTGGGAGCACACCGTGGCGATCCTCGACGACGGACCGTGGGTACTGACCGCCGAGGACGGCGGCCGCGCCGAACTCGACAAGCTCGGCGTGCCCCTCTCGGCGCTGGCCGCCTAGGCTCGCGCATTTTTGGCTTCGCGCGGGTCGTCAAGCTAGACTGGGTGACTGGCGCACGCCGCCCTTTTCCTCATGCCTGCTGTGGCCGCGGGCCGGAATGCGGGCCCTCACGGTAGCGCTGTATCTAGTAGGTGCTGCGTGTAGCGCCAAGGAACGTGCCGGTCCCAACCGGCATGATGCGTCACGAAAAGCGGAGGATATGCCCAAGAAAGACGGGGCCATCGAGGTCGAAGGCCGCGTGGTCGAGCCACTGCCCAATGCGATGTTCCGCGTGGAACTGAGCAACGGGCACAAGGTGCTAGCCCACATCAGCGGCAAAATGCGTCAGCACTACATCCGCATCCTCCCCGAGGACCGCGTGGTCGTGGAGCTCTCGCCCTACGACCTCACCCGCGGACGCATCGTTTACCGCTACAAATAGCCACCAGCTAGCCGACTCCCTGCAAGCGAGAAGGGCCCAGACCGTGAAGGTCAAGCCGAGCGTCAAGCCGATCTGCGACAAGTGCAAGGTCATCCGTCGCAACGGCCGAGTCATGGTCATCTGCGAGAACATGCGCCACAAGCAGCGCCAGGGCTGAACCGACGAAGCGCACACCATCTCGGTCCCATTGGACTCCGAGCACCTCCGGACGCGAAGGCCGGAGCCTGGTCACCGAACCGGGAACGGTGCGCTGAACACCTTCGCCGAACACGATCCGGAGAACCAGACGCATGGCACGTCTTTCCGGCGTTGATCTACCCCGCGAGAAGCGGATGGAGATCGCGCTCACCTACATCTACGGCGTGGGCCGTACTCGGGCGAAGGCCACCCTGGAGGCGACCGGGGTCAGCCCGGATCTGCGCGCTCGCGATCTGAGCGACGACGACCTGGTCAAGCTGCGCGAGTACATCGACACCAACTACCGGGTCGAGGGGGACTTGCGTCGCGAGGTTGCCGCCGACATCCGCCGCAAGGTCGAGATCGGCTGCTACCAGGGCGTCCGGCACCGTCGCGGCTTGCCTGTCAACGGCCAGCGCACCAAGACCAACGCCCGCACCCGCAAGGGTCCGAAGCGCACCATTGCCGGCAAGAAGAAGGTTGGTAAAAAGTAGTGCCTGCTCAGGCCCGCAAGGGTGCGGCGAAGAAGGTCCGCCGCAAGGAGAAGAAGAACGTCGCGGTGGGTCACGCCCACATCAAGAGCACGTTCAACAACACCATCGTCTCGATCACCGACCCGCAGGGAAACGTGATCAGCTGGGCGTCGGCCGGCCACGTCGGATTCAAGGGCTCGCGCAAGTCGACACCGTTCGCCGCGCAGATGGCCGCCGAGAGCGCGGCTCGCAAGGCCCAGGAGCACGGCCTGAAAAAGGTCGACGTATTCGTCAAGGGACCCGGCTCCGGCCGCGAGACGGCGATCCGTTCGCTACAGGCGACCGGCCTCGAGGTCGGCACGATCTCCGACGTGACCCCGCAGCCGCACAACGGCTGCCGTCCATCCAAGCGCCGGAGGGTGTGATCTGATGGCTCGCTATACCGGTCCCGCCACGCGCATCTCGCGCCGGCTCAACGTCGACCTGGTCGGCGGCGACGCCTCCTTCGAGCGCCGCCCGTACCCGCCCGGTCAGCACGGGCGCGCGCGCATCAAGCAGAGCGAGTACCTGCTGCAGTTGCAGGAGAAGCAGAAGGCCAAATACAGCTATGGCGTACTCGAGAAGCAGTTCCGTCGCTACTACCGCGAGGCAGTCAATCAGCACGGCAAGACGGGCGACAATCTCCTGCAGATCCTCGAATCGCGCCTGGACAACGTGATCTACCGTTCGGGCATCGCCCGGACCCGCCGCCAGGCCCGGCAGCTGGTCAACCACGGGCACTTCCTGGTCAACGGGCAGAAGGTCGACATTCCCAGCTACCGCGTGGCCCAGTGGGACATCATCGACGTCAAGCCGAAGTCCCTCGAGACCACCCCGCTGCTCATCGCACGCGAGAACTTCGGGGAGCGGCCCGTTCCGGCCTGGCTGCAGGTCGTCCCCGACCGGCTGCGTGTCCTGGTTCACCAGCTGCCCGTGCGGGCCCAGATCGACATTCCGGTCCAGGAGCAGCTGATCGTCGAGCTCTATTCCAAGTAAGAACAGCAGTAGCTAGGTAAGCCCCAAGTCAACGGGCCGTCAAATAGCGGGTGACCCACGACCAACAAGGAGCACCACTGTGCTGATCTCTCAGCGCCCCACCCTGTCCGAGGAGCCGATCACCGACAATCGGTCGCGCTTCGTCATCGAGCCGCTTGAGCCCGGCTTCGGCTACACGCTGGGCAACTCACTGCGCCGTACGCTGCTCTCCTCCATTCCCGGCGCTGCGGTGACCAGCATCCGCATCGACGGCGTGTTGCATGAGTTCACGACCGTCGAGGGCGTCAAGGAGGACGTCACCGACATCATCCTCAACCTCAAGGAACTGGTTGTCAGCTCCGAGAGCGACGAGCCGGTCGTGATGTACCTGCGCAAGCAGGGCCCTGGCGAGGTCTCCGCCGCGGACATCGCCCCGCCGGCCGGCGTCACGGTTCACAACCCGGACCTGAAGATCGCCACGATCAACAAGAAGGGTCGCCTGGAGATCGAGATCGTCGTCGAACGTGGACGCGGCTACGTCACCGCGGTGCAGAACAAGCAGCCCGGCCAGGAGATCGGACGCATCCCGATCGACTCGATCTATTCGCCGGTCCTCAAGGTCACCTACGCCGTCGAGGCCACCCGCGTCGAACAGCGCACCGACTTCGACCGGCTGGTCGTCGACGTCGAGACCAAGAGTTCGATGACGCCGCGCGACGCCGTCGCGTCCTCGGGCCACACCCTTGTCGAGCTGTTCGGTCTGTTCCGCGAGCTGAACGAGGAGGCCGAGGGCATCGACGTCGGCCCGTCGCCGGCCGAGGTCGCCGACATCGCGGCGTTCTCGATGCCCATCGAGGACCTCGACCTGACCGTCCGCTCCTACAACTGCCTCAAGCGCGAGGGAATCCACACGGTGGGCGAGCTCGTCGGGCGCAGTGAGGCGGACCTGCTCGACATCCGCAACTTCGGTTCGAAGTCCATCGACGAGGTTAAGGTCAAGCTGCACGGCTTGGGCTTGTCGCTCAAGGACAGCCCGCCCGGATTCGAGTTGCCCAGCACGACGGTGGAGTCCTACGGCGACGACGACTTCGACGGCGACAGCGACTTCGCCGAGACAGAACAACTCTGATTCAGCTCACCCTGCTACCCCGGACTGCTAGGAGCGCGACATGCCCACGCCCACCAAGGGCCCCCGCCTCGGCGCTGGACCTGCGCACGAGCGGCTGATGCTCGCGAACCTTGCGACGTCGCTGTTCGAGCACGACCGGATCACCACCACGGTCGCCAAGGCAAAGCGACTTCGTCCGTTCGCCGAGCGGCTGATCACCTTCGCCAAGCGTGGCGACCTGCACGCCCGTCGCCAGGTCATGACGGTCATCCGGGACAAGGATGTCGTGCACAAGCTGTTCGCCGAGATCGGCCCGAAGTTCACGACCCGTCCGGGCGGGTACACCCGCATCGTGCGGACCGGCCCGCGCAAGGGCGACAACGCGCCGATGGCGATCATCGAGCTCGTCGAGGAGCTGAGCGCCGGCGGTGCGGTCGTTCGGGAGGCGGAGCGGGCTCGCGGGACGAGGACGGCGCCCCGGAAGGCCCCGACGGGAGCCACCAAGGAGATCGCCGAAGATGCGGCCCCGGAGTCGGCGACGGCTGCCGCGGTCGCTGCGGAGGCCAATTCCGCCGACGAATCCGCCGGCGATCCTCCCGACGAGTCCGCCGACGCCGGCGCCACCACCGCGGCTGCTGCCGACGAGGCGTCGCTCGAGGGTGGCGCGAACGCCGGTGGCCTGGCGGCCATGGGGGTTTCCGAGGGGGAGGCTGCCGGGGCTGCGGATGCTCTCGACGTCGCTCCTGAAGCCGGTGCCGAGTTGGGACAGAAGCCGTCCGCGGACACGACCGAGGACAAGTAACAAGGTCACGAAACGCGATGCGGGTCCGCTTCGACATCAGTTATGACGGGACGGACTTCTCCGGCTGGGCAGTGCAGCCCGGTCGCCGCACGGTGCAAGGCGAGCTACAGGGCGCGCTGGCGACGGTGCTGCGGCGCCCCTTCGTCACGCTGACCGTCGCCGGACGCACCGATGCGGGCGTACATGCGAGCGGTCAGGTGGCGCACGCCGACCTGCCGCCCGGATCGCTCGCCGGGCTGCCCGCGCACCTGTCCGGAGTGTTGCCGCCCGACGTCCGGGTGCCCGCCATCGGCGAGGTGCCTGCCGACTTCGACGCCCGGTTTTCCGCCCTCTGGCGAAGATACGAGTACCGGATCAGCGACGACCCGTCGGGGGCTAGTCCGTTGCACCGCCGCTTCGTCCTCGACCATCGCCGACCGCTGGACGCTCGGGTGATGGCGGACGCCGCCTCGGGCCTGGTGGGGCTGCACGAGTTCGCCGCGTTCTGCAAGCGACGCGCGAGCGGCTCGACCATCCGTACCCTGGAGCAGTTCGAGGTGCGCCGCGTCGGCCCGGAAATCGTCTGTACGATCCAGGCCGACGCGTTCTGCCGCTCGATGGTGCGCTCCCTCGTTGGCGCCCTGATCGCTGTAGGGCAGGGGCACCGCCCCCCAGACTGGCCCGCCGGCCTGCTCGCGCGTGACACGCGCGTCGGCGATGTGAGCGTTGCCCCGGCCCGCGGGCTGACGCTGACCGAGGTGGGTTACCCCCCGGACGACAAGCTGGCCGCGCGCGCCACAGTCACCCGGGTCCGCCGCTGACCGGACGCTCTAGGTGCGTTCGCCGAATCTCGACTCTCCAATATCCGCGCTCCGGGGTACGCTCCGATTCGCACGGGGGGGAGTAATTTATGCGATTCGGTACGCCATCGCGCATTTGCGCAATCGCCGGTCTGCTTTGCTCGTCGGCGCTTATCGCCACTGCCGGACCAGCGGGCGCGGTTTCGCCCCCGTACAGCCCGTGGACGCAGACCGACTACAACGCGGCGAAGAGCCGTGCCAACGTGCAGGACTCGACGCTGACCCCGGCAACGGTGAACGAGCTGGCCTTCCAGCGCGTAGTGCGGGCCGGCCGGCCGCCGGTCGACGCGTACTGCGCCAACGCGGTGATCAGCGAGCCGGCACTCGTCGGCGGCTACGTCTACGCGATCGCCATCGGGCGGCTGATCAAGTGGACGGCGGCCACCGGCCACGTCGTGTGGCGCCGAGTGCTCGACCCGTACTTCACGACGGTCTACAGCTCGTTGTCTGTGTCGGCAGGGCTCGTCGTCGTCGGTGGCGAGGACTGCGTCTCGCAGAGCGACCCGAACGGGGTCCTCCAGGCGTTCTCGGCACAGTCCGGCGCTCCTGCCTGGTCCGCCAACACCTCGCCGCTCGGCGGGGCGCTGTCCGACCTGGTCGTGTCGGGCGGCTACGTCGTGGTGATCGGCCAGTCGGTGGGCAGCGGAACCGAGGTTGCGGTGCACCGGCTCTTCAGCGGCGCGCCGGTGTGGAATCACGCGTTCGGCAACCTGTGCGGCGTGTCGGACCGCGTCGCGGTCGTCGGCGGCCGGGTGATCTACGTCGGTTGCAGCGAGGCCACCAACACGCCGTTTCTCGCCGGCGACCAGCTCGCCACCGGCAAACGTATGTGGACGATCGCGGGCGACTGGCACCCGGACGCAGGTGACACCGACGCAGCGAATGCACGCGACCTGTACGCGACGAACTCGAGCGGCACGGTGACCGACATCGTCGCGCAGACCGGGACGGTCCGCGGCACGCTCTCCGGCGCGAAGGACGTGCTTGCAGTCGGCCCCTGGCGGGTCTTCACGACGTGCAACTCAGGCGGTTCCGTGTGTGCCTACTGGCGCTCGACGCGGGTCCGGACTTGGCGGGTAGACACCCGGCTCTCCCAGCCGATGGCCGCCACCGCGGGCGGCGTGCTGCTGCTAGGCAACGGCAGCGCGCTAGGAGCACGCTCCGGCGCCCGGCTCGCAACTCTCTGGTCGGGTAGCGCAAGCGCGATCATCGTCGCAGGAGGAGGAATCGGCGTGGTGAAGGCGCCGGGACTGCTCGACCTGTACAGCTAGATCACCGCGCCGGGGTTGAGGATGCCCTGCGGGTCCAGCGCGTCCTTGATCCGCCGCGTCAGCGCCATCACGTCCTCGCCGAGATAGGCCGGCAGCCAATCCTTCTTCAGCCGTCCCACCCCGTGTTCGCCGGTGATCGTCCCGCCCAGGCTGAGCGCGAGTTCCATGACGTCGCCGAACGCCGCGTAGGCACGCCGGGTTTCGTCGTCGTCCGCGCCGTTGTAGACGACCAGCGGGTGGGTGTTGCCGTCGCCGGCGTGCGCGACGACGGCGATCGTCACGTCGTTCGCGGCGGCGATCTTCTCGATTCCCCGGACGAGCGCGGGCAGCGCCGGCAGCGCGACACCCACGTCCTCCAATAGCAGCGCACCGTGTTGCTCCAGCGCCGGGAAGGCCGCACGCCGGGCAGCCGCGAATGCCTCGCCCTCGTCGGCGTCGTCGGTGGTGAAGACCTCGCTCGCCTCGTTCTCGCTGCAGCACTTCTCCATGTGCGCGATCTCCTCGGCGGCCGCGGCGCCCGGTGCGTCCGAGCGAGCGATCAGCAACGCCTCGGCCGTGCGATCGAGACCCATCGACGTGAAATCCTCGACCGCGTTGATCGAGGTGCGGTCCATGAGTTCAAGCATGCATGGACGCAGCTTCGTGGTGATCGCCAGGACCGCGTCGGCGGCCGCCTCGATGGACGGGAACACAGCGACCAGCGTCGACACGGGCGCCTGCGCGGGGACGAGCCGCAGGGTGAGCTCGGTGATCACGCCGAGCAGGCCTTCGGACCCGACGAACAGCTTGGTCAGCGAGAGCCCCGCGACATCCTTCAGCCGCGGACCGCCCAGTCGCAGGACCGTCCCGTCGGCAAGCACGACCTCCATACCGAGGACGTAGTCGGTGGTGACGCCGTACTTCACGCAGCACAGCCCGCCGGCGTTGGTCGCCGCGTTGCCGCCGATCGAGCAGATCTCGAACGAGGACGGATCCGGTGGGTACCACAGACCCTGCTCGGCAGCAGCCTTCTTCACCTCGGCATTGAGCAGCCCCGGCTGGGTGATCGCCACGCGAGACACCGGGTCGATGCGGATGTCGCGCATCTTCTCCAGGGACAAGACGATGCCGCCCTCGACGGCGGTCGAACCGCCGGACAGCCCAGAGCCCGCGCCACGCGGAACGACCGCCACGTCGTGCTCGGTGCACCAGCGCAGCGTCGCCTGCACGTCCTCGGTGCACGTCGCCCGGACGACGGCGAGCGGCCACCCGGCATCCGGGTCCCTGGCCCAGTCCTGGCGGTAACGGTCGATGACGTCGCGATCGGTCAGCACGGCTTCGTCGGGGAGGGCAGCTTTCAGTTCATCCACGGACATGCCCCGAGTCTGCCCGCTCGCGGCGGGTAACACACGTGCGAGCGTCGCCCCGATGGGCGAAACTGTGCAGTTGTGGGCTACGTCGACGTCGCTGGGATAGGCCACACCCTGTCCGACGGGCGGGTGCTCCTCGAGGGTCTGAATCTGCGTGTCGGCGAGGGCGCCAAGACGGCGCTCGTGGGCGCCAACGGCGCGGGCAAGACGACGCTGTTGCGCCTCATCGCCGGCGATCTGGCCCCCCAGCGGGGCACGGTCGCGCGTTCTGGCGGACTTGGGGTGATGCGGCAGTTCATCGGCTCGGTGCGGGACCGCACCACTGTCCAGGACTTCCTCCTCGGCCTGGCCGCGGCGCGCGTTCGGCGGGCGTGGGACGACGTTCAGCGCGCCGAACTCGTGCTGATGGAACGTGATGACGAAAGGGCCCAGCTCGGCTATGCGCACGCGCTCGCGCACTGGGGCGATGTCGGTGGCTACGACACCGAGGTGCTCTGGGACACCGTCACGGTTGCCGCGATC
Organism: Actinomycetota bacterium; assembly: GCA_030948475.1. Taxonomy (GTDB): domain Bacteria; phylum Actinomycetota; class Actinomycetes; order Mycobacteriales; family Jatrophihabitantaceae; genus JALZAI01. The sequence goes on along the minus strand of JALZAI010000218.1, from coordinate 1,902 downwards.
GGCATCCCGTTCGAACGGTCCAAGTACCGCGAGCTGACCTCGCTGTCCGGTGGTGAGCAGAAGCGCCTCGCGCTGGAGGCGCTGCTGCGCGGTCCGGAGGAGGTGCTGCTGCTCGACGAGCCGGACAACTATCTCGACGTTCCCGGCAAGCGGTGGCTCGAACAACGGCTGCGGCAGACGGCGAAGACCGTGCTGTTGGTCAGCCACGACCGGGAGCTGCTTGCCCAGGTAGCCGACCGCGTGGTGACCATCGAGGGCGGGACGGCCTGGGTCCACGGGGGCGGTTTCGCGTCGTACCACGAGGCGCGGGCGGCCAAGCACGAGCGGATGGCCGAGGTCCGGCGCCGCTGGGACGAGGAGCACGCCCGGCTCAAGGAACTCGTGCGCACCCTGCAGCAGCAGGCCAAGATCAGCGAGGCCATGGCCGCGCGCTACCGAGCCACGCAGACCCGGCTGGCCAAGTTCGAGGCGGAGGGGGCGCCCCCGGACAAGCCGGTGGAGCAGCGGGTGTCGATGCGCCTGCGCGGCGGACGGACGGGTGTGCGGGCAGTCATCTGCGAGGGCCTCGAGCTGACCGGACTCGCGAGCCCGCTGACTACCGAGCTCTACTACGGCGAGCGGGTAGGAATCCTGGGTGCGAACGGGGCCGGCAAGTCGCACCTGCTCCGGTTGCTCGGTGGCGACCCGGTAGCGCACACCGGCTCGTGGCGGCTCGGCGCGCGGGTGGACCCTGGCCTGTTCGCGCAGACCCACAGCCACCCTGAGTGGTCCGGCCGGACCCTCGTCGAGCTGCTCTGGGACGGCGCCGCCGAACGGTCCGGGGTCGACCGCGGGCGTGCCATGTCGGTGTTGCGCCGCTACGGACTGAAGGATCATGGCGACCAGCGGTTTGGAACGCTGTCGGGCGGGCAGCAGGCCCGGTTTCAGATCCTGCTACTGGAGCTGTCCGGCGCGACGCTGCTGCTGCTCGACGAGCCGACCGACAACCTCGACGTGCTGTCGGCCGAGGCGCTGCAGGAGGCGCTGGAGACCTTCGAGGGGACGGTCGTCGTGGTGACCCACGATCGCTGGTTCGCGCGTTCGCTGGACCGGTTCCTGATCTTCGGATCGGACGGTGCGGTGTACGAGTCGGCCGAAGCGATCTTCGACGAGGGCCGCCCGGGCCGTCCCCGCTAGTTGATCCGCCACTCGCGGGAATTTGGGCCCGCTCACCGCGCCCGGTAGAGTGATCGGTTGGCGTACGGCCGGATTCTCGGTCGCACCGCGCCGGCCATGCCTCGGAGTCCGTCCGGTGACTGCGGGGGCGCCCTTGCCGAGTCGACACTCGGACGGCGTGAAGACCGAACAGAGGAAGTCCCGTGGGTACCTACACCCCCAAGCCCGGCGAGATCGAACGTCGCTGGCACGTCATCGACGCCGACGACGTTGTGCTCGGCCGGCTCGCCAGCCACGTCGCCACGCTGCTCCGCGGCAAGCACAAGCCGCAGTTCGCGCCGCATGTCGACGTCGGCGACTTCGTCGTCATCGTCAATGCCAGCAAGGTGGCGGTTGCCGCGAAGAAGCGCGACGAGTTCCGCTACCGCCATTCCGGCTACCCAGGTGGACTATCGAAGCGCACGGTAGGTGAGCTGCTCGAGCGCAGGCCCGAGCGGGTCATCGAACTGGCTGTCCGGGGCATGATCCCGAAGACCACGCTGGGCCGAGCCCAGCTGAAAAAGCTCAAGGTGTACGCCGGACCCGAACACCCGCACGCCGCACAGAAACCCCAGCCATTCGAGATCAAGCAGGTCAGCCAGTGACTTCTCCCATGCCCGTTCCCATCGTCGGCCGCCGCAAGGAGGCCGTCGTCCGCGTGCGCCTCATCCCCGGCACCGGCCAGTACAAGCTGAACGGCCGCACCCT
>JALZAI010000197.1 GCA_030948475.1 Actinomycetota bacterium | reverse complement strand
GACGCGAACAACAACAACCCGACACCGTTCGTGTGGACCGCAACCACCGAGCAGATCCTCGCGAAAGTCCGCCGCGGTCGCGTCACCCTCGATGCGATCACCAACTAAAACAGAGACGCTGCACTAGCTTGGCCTCTGGGATCAGCACGACCTCGCCGTCCACGCCCGCCGTCAGACGACCGGCGTTGCGCTCGGTCACCTGCCGCACACTCACCAACGTGTTCGATCGGGATCGGAGCATCAACCTCTGCAACCGGCGGACCCTTGCCAGGTCCCCCGCCTTCGATGCCGTGAAGATCCGCTGTCGCAACCGCCGTACGTTCTGCTCGGCACGGCGCCAGTCAACCTGGCGCCAGTCGAGCGTTGCGTCCTCTGGTCCACTCACCACGCCGACCGGGGTCGGTATGGCGTCCAGCTTGTCCTCGGGTTCCGGGGTCATCGACCTCTTCCTCTTCACAGGCTCACCTGACCGCGTCAGCGCGCTTTCGCGCCCGGGCACACTGGCCCGGTATCCGGCCGGTTATCCCACGGCGACCAGCTGGAGAACTGGCCCTGCTCCCGCGGCTTCCCGTTGCCTTTCGGCCACCGGCATTCGCTTCTCGGTCATCCAATTCCCGCCGAGGAATCAGGCCCTCCTCACGGTCGGCTTCCCGGCAACAAGCCGGACCTCGACGGGGTTACCGCGTTCCGCACACACGAGCAGCGACCGGGTTGGGCGCCCTCTGTACCCCGGGGACGGCGGTGCTCATCCCGGACCGGAGCCACTTCCCGGCCGGCGCCTGCCGCTTCGCAGCGGCCAGTCCCTGCACCCCGCCGGTGCTTCCCATCGACAGGGATCGTGCTTAACGAGGCATCAACGAGGGTTCAAGCGATTCGCCCGCCCGGTCTTCCCCTCGCCTGTGGCCGCCCGGATGGAACGGGCCGCCCTTGGGCTTTCCCCCGGGCTTCGCACCCCGCCGACCAGGAGCCGGACAACGCGCGCCGAGGAGGGGACAGGCCATCGAGCACGGACCTGAAACCATCAGCTCAACTCACATCCGTCGATCTCCAATCCAGTAGTTCACTCGTAGTGTGCGACCTCGCGTCGCACGTGGCGAAGCGGTCGTCCGGCGCCGGCAGCGGCCAACGCGTCCTCCGCCGCCGAGGCGATCGTGAGGTCGGCATGGTCGCCATCAGGAAAGCAATCGCCGCAGCAGGAGCTGGGCACCGTGGTCGCTGCCGCCTAGCATGGAAAGCAGCAGCGTCGGCCTCAGTGCCGGGTTGGCGACAATGCAGAAGCGAGCGGCCACCAATCAGCGACTGCTCCTCCTCGGTCAAACCGCAGCGGGTGCATCTCGTAGAAAATCCGACCGCCGCCGAAATAGAGCCCGGCCCGAAAGTCCTCAGGCGAGGAGGAAGACCTAGTGTCGAGAGAGATGAGCGCTCGGGATTTGTCCCAGCGAACTCCTGCCTCGAAGATCACCTGGACATCCATGTTCTCGGGCTGGGAGAACCGCCACTCAACGAGATGTTCCAGCACCAGCCGAGCGCTCGCCATTCCCATCGCTGATGTTCATCTGAGCGTGGAGATCGATGATCAGGTCGTGATCGTGCGGTCAACGCCTCCGGCGGCTCGGCGGCGCGTGGAACACCACAGTTCTCGTGAGGAGGATGCGCCCGTTGGCGCTGACGAGCGCGATCCTCGTACGCAGAACATGCCGCTGGAGGAGCAGACGCCGCGCCCTGGCGTTGAGAAAGATCGTGTAGGCCTTGCTCCTACCAGCAGGGAGAACGACTGTCGTCTGACCGGCCTCGAGCGTTTTCACATGCAGATCAGGGATCGCCGCGGCGCTGCGCCTTCCTTTGCGCTGTGAAACAAAGCTGAGCCGGAGAATCGCCGTGCAGGTCCCGCGCGCGAGGCCGGCGCAGCGTAGAGCGATGCTCACCGCATGACCGACGACCCTGCTCCGTCCGACGAAAAGCCTGAGTGAGATTGAGCTGCTGCCGCGCGAGGTACCGCTAACGGAGACCCTCGACGAACTAAGTCCGGATCCGGCCCCGCTTGTTCCGGTTCCGGCTGGTCCGGGTGGGTTGTTTAGGCCGCCGCTGGGTTCGACACCAGTTCCAGAGATCTCGCGGCCGAAGTCGTTTATCACCGTGCAGCGGAACCCCGGAGCGCAAGCGATCGAGTTGGCCAGCCCTCCGGACTGATCGATGGGAGTGCGCGCGGACGAGCTTGGTGGCAGTGGATCGAATGTCACCGCTCCGCCGTTGGTGTCGGGGCCTACACACAGGCGCGCGTAGGGGCACGCAAGCCCCGCGACGTACTGCCCCGGGTCGACTGTGGCGCGAACGAGGCCGCTCGTCGACGTTGGATCGAACGTGGCGACTTTGCCGTCATACCCCTGCAGCGCCGTGCATTGGTGAACCGAAGCGCAAACCATCGCGACGATGGCGCTGCTTCCGTCCCCGATGTTCGCACGTATTGTCGCTGTCTGCGAGCTCGGCGAGGTCGGGTCGAACGTGACGCTGTCCTCGACGGAAATGGCCGAGCACTGGTGTGAGGAGGGGCAAGTCAACGCCCAGAGGGGGTGCGACGAGAGAACCGAGCGGCTGGCTGTATTGGGAGCCGCAGGGTCGAAGGTCGTGACGCCGCCGGAGCCATCGACCACGGTGCACCGCCGAGCAGAGACGCAGGCTATGGCCTCTAGGACATGCTGCCGGTCGAAGATGGTGCGGTTCGCCTGTGCAGGGTCATGAGGATCGAAGACCACCATGGTTCCGGAGTAGGCGATTGCGATACACAGGCTCGTGGTAGGGCAGGCGATCTGGTCGAGGGAGGTGGTTTCGGAAATGGTCGCCTGAGTGCGATTCGAGGGCGTTGCGGGATCGAAGGTCAACTCGTCGCCTTGGTCGTTGAGCACGGTGCACTGATCAGCCGCGGGACACGCGATGGCATCCAGCGATCGGCCAGGATCGACCACGAACGAGGTTGGCGTGCCGGTTGAGGAAGGATCGAACGGCACGGCATCGCCGCTTTCGTCCACGCTGACGCACCGGTTGTCCGCCGGACATCGAACGGCATTCTGGAGCGGCAGGTAACCGTTGCGCCCTACCCCATTGGGACCGATCTGCGTGCGGCTGTTGGCATCAGGGTGAGCCGGGTCGAAGGTCAACTCCGTGTCGTAGTCGATCGCGACGCAGCGATCTGCCGTCGGGCAATCGACGCCGCTCAGCTCCGTGCCAGAATCGAGGACCGCACGCGGTGGCGCGCCCGGGGCGGTCGGGTCGAAGGTGAGCACCCCACCACGTTGATCGACCACCGTGCACTGCCCCGGTAAGGGGCACGCAACGGCCGTGAGCGATTGACCAGCGTCGACCGTGTTGACGCTGGCGCCCTGCGGATCACCCGGATCGAAGGTTACCTCACGGCCGTGGGTGTCGATGGCGACACAGCGACTCAAGGTGGGACAGGTCAGCCCGTCCAGCAGCAACTCGATCTGAGAGGTGGTGTCGATTTGGACTCGGGCCGGCTGTGCGGAGGAATTCGGATCGAAGGTGATTTCGCCACCACTCTGATCGACCGTGACGCACTCGCTCGCAGATGGACACGACACCGCGGCCAGGGCCTGCGGATCGACAACTCGCCGTGTCGCAGTACCGGGCGAACCCGGGTCGAACGTCACCTCGCCCCCTGCGTAGTCGATCGCGGTGCACTGCGTTGAGGACGGACAGGCGACGCCGCTGAAAACTTGGCGAGGAGCGATGACGACCCGCTCGCCTGCGGCAGCGACCGCGGGATCGAAGGTGACCTCCGCGCCTCGTCGATCCACCGTGACACAGCGCGACGTGGAGGGACACGCCAGCCCGTTCAGCCGCGTTCCGCCGCTGCCGTCGACGAGAACGGGAGCATCCCACGAGAGATCCGCACGTGCGGCTGATGCCGAGGCCAACCCAATGCAGCCGGCCACCGCGATGACGATCAGGCAACGGATCCCGCTTAGGGGATGGCCTGCGATCCTCCTACCCATCCGCTCATCATGCCACGGGGCCCAGCTCGCCCGCGAGGGGGTGGCCGTGAACTCATCCAACGCCAGCTCGGTCACACCAACCTGCGGAACGACGTCGACCTACCTGCAAGGCATCGACCCCTCGGAGATCATCGACGCTGTCAGATCCCGACGCCAGCCCACGATCTCAGCAACCGCGGGCCTCACGCTCTGAACATACCGGCCGCTCGCCACCCGGCGAGCGGCCGTTGCCGCCCGCTTCCCATCCGAGCGATCCGACCGCTGGGCAGCAGCCGGGACGACGCAGCCCGTAGGGCGACGAAGCGGCAGCGGTGGCTCGCATTGACTGGTGATCGGGCGCGTCAGCGATTGAGGATTGAGTCGGGTGCGTCTCGGATTGGCCGGGGCGCCGATCCTCAAGAAGGAGTTGGTCATGTCTTCAGATTCGATGGCCTTGTTGGATGCGGCGGGGCGTCGGCGATCGCCGGCGACGATCCCCGGGCATCTGGCGGGCCGAGCGCCGCGGAACAAGGGGATGCAGTACCCGCCTGACCCGCCGCGTCCTGAGGAGATCATCGTGGTCATGCGCCAGGCCGGGCACGACCGGCACGGCCTGCGTCTGCGGGCGTTGATCGCGGTCCTCTGGCGCGGTGGGCTACGGATCAGCGAAGCGCTCGCGCTGAACGAGACCGACGTCGACGCGGTGCGAGGGTCGTTGCTAGTCCGTCACGGCAAAGGCGACAAGCGCCGCGAAGCCGGGATGGACCAATTCGGTTTTGAGCAGCTCGCTGCCTGGCTGGCTCACTGCGTTGCGCTCCCGGTCGGCCCGTTGTTCTGCGTCATCGACGGCCCGACGCGCGGTCGGCGGTGGGCCGCGACCGCCGCTCGCGCGGAGCTGCGCCAGCTCGCCGCTGAGGCCGGGGTCCGGCGCCGGATCGCGCCGCATCAGCTGCGCCACGCACATGCGGTTGAGCTCGCCCGGGAAGGTGTGGCGGTGAACATCATTCAACGCCAGCTCGGTCACACCGACCTGGGGACGACGTCGACCTACCTGCAGGGCATCGATCCCTCGGAGATCATCGACGCCGTCCGATCCCGACGCCAACCGACAATCTCAGCGACGGCGGGGCTGACGCTCTGACAGACCGGCCGCTCGCCGACCAAGCGAGCGGCCATCCCCGCCGGCTTCCCCTTTGACGCAACCGATCGGCGGAGCAGTAGCGATGACGCCGTGGCCGGTCGGTCGACAAAGGGGAGCTTGGATGCTGAACCAGCGTCACGGCAGGCCTGCGCGAAAAGCTGGCGAATGGATGCGAGACTGCAGCTATGGACGTCAGGGTTCTTGATCGAGAGATGTATTCCGAGGCGGAGGCAGCCCGGCTGCTCGGCGTAGCTCAGAACACGCTGAACTACTGGCTCGAGGGTGGGACGCAGCGGGGCAGGACCTACAAGCCGATCATCCGTGTTGATCCCAGAGGCACTCGAGCTCCCGTCATGTGGGCAGAGTTTGTGGAGGCGGGCTGGCTCCGCGAATACCGGCAGTCGCACGGCGTGCCCATGGCCGAGTTGCGGATGTTCATCGACGCGGTCCGGATCGACTCAAACATCCCCTACCCGTTGGCCCACTACCAGCCGTTCGTCGCCGGTCGCGAGCTGTTACGCGAGGCTCAGGACCTGACCGGTCTCGCCCCTGATTACTGCCTAGTCGCCGAGGTCCGGGGTCAGCTCGTACTAACGCCGCCGGCGGCAACTTTCTTCAGGCGAGTTGAATGGAACGGTGATGTCGCGACGGCTTATAGACCGCACGACGACGAGCGTTCGCCGGTTCGTATTGACCCCCAGCTGCGCTTTGGCAAGCCCTGTGTTCGAGGTGTTAGCACCGAGGTTGTCTGGGAGCACGACCGTGACGGCGCTGCCGTAGACGAAATTGCCGACGACTTCGATCTCGACACTGACGACGTGCGCTGGGCCCTCGCCTACGAATACGCGCAGCGGGCAGCGTGACGCAGCCGGCTCGGCCGGCAGCCGTCCGCTTCTACTTCGATGCCGACATCCTCGGCACCGGCAAGCTCCTGGCTCGGCTCCGCCCGGACATCACCTACCCCGGCGACCGGGGCGCCACGATTCATAAACGAACTCGGCCGGCGTGCCCAATCACCAAGACCTCGACGCCCGACGAGGAGTGGATCCCGGAGGTGTCTCATCGAGGCTGGCTCATCGTCACAAGAGACAGCCGCATTCAGGAACATCGAGCCGAAGTCGCGGCCGTCCGCGACAACGGCGGCCGCATGATCGCGCTAGCCAGCCGTGACGCTGGCGGAACCTGGGCCCAGCTTGAGATCATTTTCACGCAGTGGCGACGCATCGAGGCAACCCTCGATGAGACAGGGCCTTCATCTACACCGCCACCCGCACCGCGCAGCTACGGCCGGTCGACCTGGGGATCTGACCAGGCGACGAGTGGCGCGCGGTCGAACTGGCGGACATCCCCGCTTCCCGTCTGGGCCGGCCACGAGCTGAAGCAGCAGCACCAAATCCGTGGCTGCATGGGCGACGAAGGAGAAGCTGCGACGCGTCTGACGAGACGACTGAGAACGTTCCGAAGCGGCACTCGGTTCACGATGTTCGGCAGTCCCGGGGCTGCTACCCATGTGATGGGGGCCCGAGGTTGGGCGTAGTCTGAACGCATGTCGAGGTTCAGCCTTGGATGGGGTTCGTATCGTCGGCGTCGCGGGGCGGCGCTCGGTCGCGGACCTGTACTGGTGCCGGTGCCGGTCGGGATGAGACGAGCGGTCACTCTGCTGCTTTGTGCCGTCACCGTGGTCGGGGTCGTCGGCTGGGGTCTGGGTCGCGCCGCTTCTAGTGTTCTGCGCTCCGCTCCGCAGGCGACGGTCGGCCAGGTCGCTTCGGGTGCCGGACCGGCCGCGCGCTCGGTGGTGCCCGCGGGCACGTTCCTCTCGTTGGTTCCGGCGTGCGCCTGCGGGAGGTATACCGAGCTGGATCTCTTCTCAACCGTCGCGGGACGGCGCATCCGGAGGCTCGCGACGGTCTCCAGCACCGCTGGCGAGCTGAGCACGTCCGCCGCCGCCGATGACGGCGACTTGTTCATGACGTTCACGAGCGGCCCGGTATGCGCTGCGAAGGGCACCTATGCCGAGTGCCCGGGCTTCACCCCGAACTCGTGCCGTAACACCGTTGAGACACGCGCGCCCGGCCAGGGAACCCCTTCGCGGTCGTTCACGGTCGCCGGGTCGCAGGCGATTGGCGAGGTCGTTCCCAGCCCCGACGGTCACAGCGTGGCGCTAGCGATCACCCCGTGCACCGCGGTGCGCGGGACGACTGGCCTGTTCGTGCGCGATCTGAAGACCGGCGCTACGCGCGCGGTCACGACCAGTCCGAATCGCTGCGACGGCTTCGGGCCCGCGAAGTGGAATCCCGCCGGGACCGAGCTGGTCCTGCCGCTCGACCGCGCCGACGGACCGCCAATGCCCATGGTCGGCGGAATTGGATGCCCCGCCGGCCGCAGCTACCTCGCGCTCGCCCCGACATCCGCGAGAAGGGGGCGCGCCAAGCTGAAGCTGATCAACCCTGATCGCGGCTGCATCTTCAAAGCAGCCGCGTTTGACCCCAAGGGCATCGCCGCCGCCGAAGGCTGCGACCACGGCGACCCTCAGCACGGCGTCGGCGTATTTCTCGGAGCCGCCTACCTCATGCAATACGACAAAGCCGGTCACCTGAGGAAACGCATCCGGCTCCACCTCGGCCTCGAACAGGCCAACGTCGCGACCGTCCCGCGCACCGGCAACGTGCTGATCACCCAAGATCAACCCGCGGACGAGCCCTACGCCGAACGCGACTGGATCTGGGAATTCGACGGGGCACACCTGCGACCAATCGCGCACTACTCGGCCAACGGCGCAGCCCAGATCATCGCCGTACCATGGTAACCGCCGAACCCAGACCGACGGTTCATAAGGCGATGGATCTCAGGGACGGCGGGGGCGCCGACGCTTCTGCTCCGGGTCCAGCGTCCAGCTGAAGCAGCAGCACCGACGTCGTGGCTGGGTGGGCGACAATGCAGAAGCGTCGGTAGCGACCTACGAGAGTGCCGAGATCGTTCCGCAGCAACAGAGCGCTCGGTATCCTTCCGGACGTTCGCTTTCCTCTGACGGAGTCCGCGCGGGCGCTTGCTCGTCCCGTTGCCCCGAGCGAGCACGTGCCGAATTGCCGGCGGAACAGAACTGGTGGGCCAGCGGGCTGCGCTATCGCAGGTCGTCCAACCGGGCGTCTGCCGGCCTCCACGCCGAC
>JALZAI010000170.1 GCA_030948475.1 Actinomycetota bacterium | reverse complement strand
CCCGCGATCTGCGGGTCGTGGCGAGTGCGATGCGACACCTCGTGGCCTCCGCCGAACCGGCGGTCGTGTTCTCCAGCCTGGCCAAGCAGTCCGTGCCAGCTTTCAGCGACGAGTGCACGATCGACGTAATCGAAGACAACCGCCCGGGCTACCGGGTCAGCTATCCGCAGGCCAGCGCCTCCAACCCCGCGCCGGCCAGGGTTGCCGACACCCGCGCGCCGGCTGGACGCCAGCTACGCACCCTGATCGAATCCGCTCCCGGCGGCAGCGGGCCAGCGTTCTCCGGAATGGTGCTGCACACCTGGCGCGCCCGCAGCCCGAGCACGATCGATGCCGCCATCGCCAGGCTCCTGGTCGATCGCGCCGTCGCGGCCGTGGCTCAGGAACGCCTCACCGACCTGGCCAACCACGCCCTCGAGACCGCGACTAATCTGCGCGCTGCGCTGATGAGCAACCGCCGAATCGGCACCGCCATCGGAATCCTGATGGCCAGTCACAAGATCACCGACGCCGCCGCATTCGACTTGTTGCGCACGGCCAGCCAGCGGACCCACCGCAAACTGCACGACATCGCAGACGAGGTCGTCGAGACGGGTTGGCTCGGACCGGGCTGAGTAGGTCGCACCCCGTCCCGTCCATGCCACGAAGGGATAGCCCGTGCTCGCGTTCATCCTGTTCCTGATCATCGTGTGGATTGTGATCGCGGTGATCGGCGCCATAGTGAAAGGCCTGATCTGGCTGACCATCATCGCGGTCGTGCTGTTCCTGGCCACCCTGGTGTTCGGTGGTTCCCGCCTAGGGGGCGGCAAGGCACGTGGACGCCTCGGACGTCGCTGAGCGACCCGAAGAGAGCGAGCGAGGCCCCGATAATCAGGGCGGCGCGATTGCCGGCTGGCTCGACCGGTTCCAACGGCGCCATCCCGGCGCCGGATTTCCGTTGGCGGTGCTCTACAAGTACTTCGACGATTCCGGCGGCTACCTTGCCGCGCTCATCGCCTATTACGGTTTCGTGTCGTTCTTTCCGCTGCTGCTTCTGTCGTCGACCGTCCTCGGTTTCCTGCTCGCGGGGGATGCGCACCTGCAGCATCAAATCGTCGGCTCGGCACTACGGCAGTTCCCAGTGGTCGGTGCCCAACTCACCGACCCCAAAGGCATCGGGGGCGGACCGGGCGGGCTGATCGTCGGCATTCTCGGGTCGCTCTACGGCGGACTCGGCGTCGCCCAAGCCGTGCAGTACGCGATGAACACCGCCTGGGCGGTACCCAGGAACAGCCGGCCCAACCCGTTCAAGGCTCGGGGCCTCAGCCTGGTGTTGCTCCTCACGGCCGGCCTGACGGTACTTGTGACCACCGCGCTGTCCGTGTTCGGGGCGGGCAGCGCCGGGTCGTTCGGAGTGGTCCTCAGGGTCGCCTTGATGCTGGTGTCGGTGCTCGTCAACGCCGCGGTATTCGTGCTGGTGTTTCGCATCGCCACCGCCCGGAAGCTGTCGGTCCGCGACGTAGCGCCCGGAGCGATCGCGGCCGCGATCGTCTGGCAACTGCTGCAGAGTTTCGGTGTGGTCTACGTCGGCCACGTCGTCAAGGGCGCCAGCGCTACGAACGGGGTATTCGCGCTCGTCCTCGGCCTAATCGCCTTTCTCTATCTCACCGGCGTGGCAGTCGTCTTGTGCGTCGAGATCAATGTGGTCCGCGTCGACAGGTTGCATCCGCGCTCGCTGCTGACTCCTTTTACCGACAATGTGGTGCTCACCGGTGGCGACCGCCGGGCGTACACCGGCCAGGCAACGGCGCAACGCAACAAAGGCTTCCAGGACATCGACGTCACCTTCAGCCCGCCCACCACGTCGTCGGACGAGTGACGGCGCAGCAGTTCAGCCGACGGTCAGGGTGCCGTGCATGTTCGAGTGGAAGTTGCAGTGGTACTTGTACGAGCCGGCCTTGCTCGGAGCCGTGAGCATCACCGTCGCCGAGGCGGGCACGGTGACGTCGAACGACCCAGCCTGGTCGGCAGTCACGGTGTGCGCTTGGCTGTCTTCGTTGTGCACCATGATCTTCTGACCGGGACGGATGTGGCCGGACACCTGGTAGGCGAAGTTCTTGATCGTGATCGTTGCCGCGCTGGCAAGTGCGGACTTGTGCGACGAAGGCGCGGTGCTGCTCGAGGGCGACGAGGCGCTGCTGCTCGACGGTGACGGGGCGCTGCTGCTCGACGACGACGAAGCGGTGCTGCTCGACGACGATCCGCCGCCGGCCGGTGATGTGGCCGCGGGCGTCGAACTCGAACTGCATGCGGCGAGCGTTCCCGCGAGCAGCAGTGCCGAGCCGATGACAGATGAACGATGCATTTAGTCAAGCCTCCGTAGTGATCTTTGCCGCGCTGGGGGGCGGTGTCGAGCGATGCATTGAAAGCGCGGCTCAGTCGCCGGTCCAGCAACCCAGGATGTCCGAGGCGATCTCGTAGGCGAAGTCGGTGCGCTTCTGCTG
>JALZAI010000169.1 GCA_030948475.1 Actinomycetota bacterium | reverse complement strand
TAACGACCGACCTTCGCGCGGCGATCGGGTTCTCGTGGTTCGGGGTCCTGGTGTACTACGGCATCGCGTATGCCAGGGCATTCACGCTGGCGACGTCCGAGCATCGCCCGCCGCGCTGGTTGCCCGTCCTCGGTGTGCTCGGCTGCGCGACGCTCGCGGTCAGCCTGCCGCTGCCGGCTGTGCTCAGCGGCGCAGGCGTAGTCGTGCTCGGTGCCGTGCTGTACGCGGTCACCGGCACGCGGAACGTCTGACGATCAGACCGCTTTCGGCCCGGAGTTGTCGGCGGGCGGCGGAATGAACAGGACGGTGTCGAGCAGCGCCCGGGCACTCTCGAGCGGTACCGGCCTCGCACCCAGGTAGGACTGGCCGGCTGGGCCCGCTTCCTCACCAATCGAGATAGAACGCCCCAAGATTGCCTTTCGTCCGGAGCGCTCCGCTACACTGAGCGCGACTCATCGCCGGGTGGCCGTCGGCCATCTCAACGGCGCGTCGAGGACCCCGCCCTCGTCGTACCGGCCCCGCTTTGTGCTGGGGCCTGGTGCCGCGATGAGAAACAACCTGCCGTTCCGACTGGTCTTCGACCCGATGGGCGTGGAACTCGCCGCTGCTCGCGAGTGCGAGGCGGACGTGTTCCTTGCCAGCTACGGCAACACCATGGACCAACTGCGAGCCGAGTACGGACCGTATGAGCGCAGCTCCGCCTTCGTTGCACTGCTCGATCCGTCCGGCGAAGCCGTCGCCGCCTGCCGGCTGATCATGCCCAGCCTCGTCGGCCTGAAGTCGATCAACGACATCGGGCGTCCGCCGTGGAGCGTCGACGGCCACCGGGCAGCCCGAGCGGTCCGCCTCGACATGGGTCGTACCTGGGACGTCGCGACCATCGCCGTCCGCAAGGGCGCCGGAGCCGTGCGGCCGCTCGCCGCCGCCGCGCTCTACCACGGGTTGTGGGCCGCAGCCCGCGCCAACGCCGCCAAGTCCATTGTGATGATCATGGACGAACGGGCTCGGCGGCTGCTCAGCGCGGCCGCGATCGTGACCCAGGCGCTCCCCGGAACCGGGGCCGGAGCGTACCTCGGCTCGGCGACGAGCACGCCGCTGTACGGGCATCTGGCCCAGATGGCCGACACCCAGCGCCGGATCAACCCGGACGCCTACCGCCTGATCGGGCACGGCATCGGCCTGGACGGAATCCAGATTCCCACTCCGGACCAATGGCGGCTCAGAACTCGAACGGGTCGTGTTGCGGCAGCCGACGTCCACCCAGTACACGCGATGAGCGCGTAGCGTCCCGGCTGCGCGTGGCGCGCTCGTTGGTGCGTTCCGCGGAGCACGCGCCGATCGTCATGTCAGCGAACGACGTCCAGTCCCGGATCCACGGCTCGATCTCTTCGGCGGGCATCGGACGCGCCAGATGGTAGCCCTGCAGAACGTCCACCCCGAGCGCGACGACGTCGGCGGCCGTCGCGGCGTCCTCGACTCCTTCGGCGACCGTGCGCAGGCCCAGTGCCTTCGCCATCTGTAGCGTCGAGGCGACGATCATGCGGCTGCGGGGGTCGGACCGTATGGACGCGATGAACGAGCGATCGATCTTGAGCTCGTGCACCGGAAGATCACGCAGGTAGGACAGGGACGAGTAGCCGGTGCCGTAGTCGTCTATTGCGATCTGCAGCCCCCGCTCGCGCATGCCGGCGATGATGTCGCGGGCCCGCTCGGGGTCGGCGAGGAAGGAGTCCTCGGTCAGTTCGACAACGACGGCGTCCGGATTGAGTCCCTGCTGGGCCAGGACGTCGTGCAGCCGGGGCACGAACAGCCCGGAGAGCAGCTCGGGCGGTGCGCAGTTGATCGCCACGCGCATGTCCAGGCCGTTGGCACGCCAGCGGCGGATGTCCGCCGCCGCGATCCGGACCACCTCTTCGGACAGCATCAGCATTAGCCCTGCGCGCCGCGCAGCGGGCAGGAACGCCAGCGGGGCCAGCAATCCCTGGGTCGGATGCTGCCACCGCAGCAGCGCCTCAACCCCACACACCTGCTGCGTCACGGCGTCGATCTGCGGCTGGTAACGCAATCGCAGCTGGCCGTCCACGATGCCCTTGCGCAGCTCCTCGGCGAGCTGCAGCCGCGGGCGCGAGAACTCGTCGTGGTGCGGGTCGTAGAACACGGCGTTCTGACCGGTGAGCTTGGCCTGGTACATCGCGACGTCGGCGCGGCGGAACAGCTCGGTGCTGCCGGAATCGGCAGCGGCCGGCAGCGCAATGCCGATCGAGGCGCTCGGCGCGATCTCGATCCCGTCCACGAGCAATGGCCGGGCGAGCGCTTCGATGATGTCGTTCGCGGCCTCCATGACGAGCATTTCGTCGCTGCTGTTGAGGATGACGGCGAACTCGTCCCCGCCGAGCCGGGCGAGCATGGCATCCGGAGCGATCGCCTCGCGCAGCTGCAATGCCGTCATCTGCAGGACGGTGTCCCCGGCCGCGTGTCCGAGCGTGTCGTTGATTTCCTTGAATCCGTCCAGGTCGAGCAGGATCAGTGCGAGCGGGCTTGCGGACGCGACGCCGTCGTCGAGCCGGGCCCGGACGGCGCGCCGGTTCGGCAGCATCGTCAAGTCGTCGGTGCGCGAGAGCGCGAATGCCTCCGCGGCCTGGTTCGCCTGGCGCACGGCGCGGACCAGGCGACAGCCAGCGGCGACGAGCGTGACGACCGCCGGCGCCGCCAATAGCGGGCCCACCCCGTCTTGCGGACGCAGCACCAACACGATGATCGCCACGCTCGAGGCGGCGAGCAGCGCCGTCGGGCCCTGGCGGCGCGGCACCGCTCGCAGCACCCGGTCGCGCTGGCGGCAGGCGCTGCCGACGATCAGGGCGAAGGCGGAACCCCACGCGACATCGGTGACGGCCGAGAACTGGTACGTGCCGGACGAGGCGCTGATCACGAAGTGCGCGTCAGCGTAGGCGAAGCAGACGAAGCCGAGGCAGAGCATGCCGGCGTGTAGGGCGTCGGTACGGGCGCGTACCACGATTTGGGCGATGACGAGCAGTGCGAGCGAGAGGTCGATGAGCGGGTAGAGCACGGCGAGCAGCAACGGCAGGCCGGTCTTGCCGAACGACGACACGGCCGGAACGAGCAACAGACTGCCCGCGAGGCAGGCCGTGCCGCCGCAGATGATGAGCAGGTCGAGCCAGACGTTGACCCCGCGCTCCGAACGCCCGACCGCATCGACGATCAGGTAGCCGGCCATCCCGACGTAGGAAGCGAGGAAGAACCACTCGCCGGGCCCCGGGAAGCGGGTGAGGTCGTCGAGCGTGCTCGCGTTGACGATCACGGCGCCCGCCGCCCAGAGGGTGATCGAGCCGAGCAGGAGCAAGAGCGGCATTCGGTGTCGGGGCAGCACGTACGCCGCGAACGCCATCCGGACCAGCATGATGAGAAAGAACAGACCCAGGCTCCAAAGCAGCACCGACTGGGCGGTGCCGGCGGCTTGCTCACCGATCGCCAGGTGGGCCACGACGCACCCGGCGATGACGAACCAACCGAACGGGCCGAGGTAACGGACCATGGCGCGCGCGAATGTCCTAGGCTGCGCGTCCATCGGTTCCCTCCCCCTTTCGTTTGGTCACTTTCGATTGGTCGCTCCGCCGGGTCGTGTCTTGCTGCCCATCGGCGGATCGGTGTGCTATCTGAGCCGATCGGACTCGCGCGCCGTAGTGCTCATGCGCGCTGCCGGCGGGCCGATCAGATGCACGGCAGGTCGATCCTGCCGAAGTCCCGGAAGGACGTTGGGCCATGGACGACGGACGATTCGCCGTAACGGTGGACGATCTCGCTGCCGACCTGGGTGTGATCGACGCGCTGCTGTTCCGGCGGGTGTCCAGTTCCACTTGGGCTCATCTGGGCGGTCTCGGCCGAGGACGCGGGTGGGCCGGGCTCGTCGACCTCGACGCGGCGACCGACCCGCTGCTCGCACACGTCCCGACCGCTGGTGGCGTGCACACCTTCGGCCACAGCACCGCGCGCCGGGTGCTCGGCCCGTACTACGCCGTCGGCGGTGCGCTGGTACGCCTGAGCAACGACGTGCTTGTCGTGCTCGGCAACCCAACTCGAAAGCTGTCCGCCGACGCCACGACACAGCAGCTGCTGCTGCTCGCCCAGCGGCTGGAAACGACCGTCGACGAGGTGGCACCGGCCAAGCGACTCGGTGACGAGTTGGAGGTGCTGCACGCGGTGCGCGCGGTGATCACCGCTCCGGCGACCGATGTCACCGGAACGCTGTTGCACATCCTCGATGTCGCGCTCGAGGCGCTGTCCTGCGAAATCGGCTTCCTCCGCGACGGCACCGGCCGGATGGTGTCGGTCAGCAGATTCGACGGCTTCGACCAGGACGCGGCCGGTGTCGGCCGGACGCTCGACATGCTGGAGGGGCGGGCCTTCGGCGGCACACTGTGCATCCAAGACAGCGCCGTCGAGAGCGCGCTCGCGCCACTCGGTCTCGGACAGGGCGTGCACTCACTGCTCGTCCTCGCCATTCCTGCTCCAGTCGGCGGAATCCTCGTTGCGGCGCACACGAGTGCCGGACCGCGCGGGTTCACGACGTTGTGCCAGCGCCTCGGCGAGCAGGTCGCCGACGCCGCCAGCGTGGTCGCGCACACGGCCGCCTTGCGTGACGAGCTGCGCATGGTCGCCGATCAGCACTACCGCAGCGCGCGCATCGATGCGTTGACCGGCCTCGGCAACCGGCTCTACTGGGACGAGGCGCTGGTCCGGGCGCAGGAGCGCGTCGACGCCGGCGAGACGGTGAGCATCATCACGCTCGACGTCGACGGGCTGAAGAAGCTCAACGACAGCTTCGGGCACGCCGTCGGTGACGACCTGCTCAGGCGCTGCGCCGACGTTCTGCGTGCGCACTGCCGCGATGGTGACATTGCGGTGCGGCTCGGCGGTGACGAGTTCGCGGTGCTGTTACCTGCGAAGAAGTACATCGGGACGGAGCGGCTGACGGCGCTGACCGCCGAGCTGGGCAACACCTCAAGCTGCCGGCAGAATGTCGCGGCCAGCCTAGGGTTGGGCACCGCAGTGCCCGGTTACCCGGTGGCCGACGCGGTCCGCGACGCGGACGCCGACATGTACGCACACAAGCGCTCACGCCGAGCTGAGCACGCACGCAGCTCGCTCAACCGCTCCGCCTAGCGCGGGCCCTTTTCCCCGCTGGTGCTCGGTTGCCGTCGACAGATTAGAACGCCTGTTCTAGTGTAGACGGATGGGCTGGGAGAATCCGCCGATTCCGTGGCGCGAGCTGGAACGCCGGCTGTCCGGACGCCCGGCCCGCGCCGAACCACCCGAACAACCGCTCTCGCGCAAGCGGGACGCCTACGAACCACTCGGCCTAGCGCCCGCGTCGAGTGCCAAGCCGTACGCGGAGCTGCACGCACACTCGTCCTTCAGCTTCCTCGATGGCGCGTCCGCACCCGAGGAACTCGCCGAGGAGGCCGCGCGGCTCGGCCTGTCGTCATTGACACTGACCGACCACGACGGCATGTACGGCGTGGTTCGCTTCGCCGAAGCGGCCGAGGCGCTGGGGCTGTCGACCGGCTTCGGCGCCGAACTCTCCCTGGACGTGCCGATGCCGAGCACCCAGGCCGAGCGGTCGATCGCGGCGCGTGTCGGCGTCCCGGACCCGCCCGGACAGCACCTGCTCGCCCTCGCCCGCGACCCGGACGGCTACGCGGCACTGTGCCGGGTGATCAGCAAGGCGCAGCTGCGCGGCGGCGCGAAGGGCCGTCCCGTCCACGACCTCGACGAGATCACCGAGGCGGCCGACGGACACTGGCTGGTGCTCACCGGCTGCCGCAAGGGCGCGGTGCGGCAGGCGCTCGACCGCGGCGGTATGTCAGCTGCGAGACGCGCGCGGGACGAGCTGGTCGCCCGCTTCGGACCCGACAATGTCGCCGTCGAACTCGCCCACGAACTCGACCCGCTGGCCGACGAACGATACGACGCGCTGGCGACCCTGGCCGAGGAACGCGGCCTGCCCGTCGTCGCGACCACGGCAGCGCACTACCACGCGCCACCGCGACGTCCGCTGGCCACGGCGCTGGCCGCCGTCCGCGCCCGAAGCAGCCTCGACGACGTCGACGGCTGGCTACCGGCCTGGGCCGGTCAGCACCTGCGCTCTGGCGACGAGATGGCGGCGCGGTTCGCCCGCTGGCCCGGTGCCGTCGAGAATGCCGCCCGGCTGGGCGAGGAGATCGCGTTCTCGCTGCACCTGATCGCACCCGACCTGCCGCCGTTCCCCGTCCCGGCTGGGCACGACGAGATGAGCTACCTGCGCGAGCTCACCTACCGCGGCGCGGCCAAGCGCTTCGCCGGCAAGGCGCACGAACAGCGCGCGTACGAGATGATCGAACACGAGCTGGCGATCATCGAGGAACTGCACTTCCCCGGCTACTTCCTGGTCGTCTACGACATCGCCCGCTTCTGCCGCGAGCAGGGAATCCTCTGCCAGGGCAGGGGATCCGCGGCGAACTCGGCAGTCTGCTACGCGCTCGAGATCACCGCGGTGGACGCCGTCTACTACGAGCTGATGTTCGAGCGCTTCCTCGCCCCTGAGCGCGGCGAACCGCCCGACATCGACATCGACATCGAGTCCGACCGCCGCGAGGAGGTCATCCAGTACGTGTACGAGCTGCACGGACGCGAGCACGCGGCGCAGGTCGCGAACGTGATCACGTACCGGCCCAAGTCCGCGGTGCGCGACATCGCGAAAGCGCTCGGCTACTCGCAGGGCCAGCAGGATGCGTGGAGCAAGGAGATCGAGCGCGGGTACTACTGGTCTTCAGAGGTCGAACATGACGTCGCCGCCGTCCCCCCGAAGGTCGTCGAGCTGGCCGCCGAATTGCAGAACGCCCCGCGGCATCTGGGCATTCACTCCGGCGGGATGGTGATGTGCGACCGTCCGGTCATCGAGGTGTGCCCCATTGAATGGGGCAGGATGCCTGGCCGGACCGTGTTGCAATGGGATAAGGACGACTGCGCCGAGATCGGACTGGTCAAGTTCGACCTGCTCGGCCTCGGGATGCTCTCGGCGATCCAGTACACCTTCGAACTCGTCGCCGGATTCCATGGCGTGAGCTACGACTTGGACGCGATCCCGAAGGAGCAGCCCTGCGTCTACGACATGCTCTGCGCAGCCGACTCGATCGGGGTCTTCCAAGTCGAGTCCCGCGCGCAGATCGCGACCTTGCCGCGCCTGAAACCTCGCTGCTTCTACGACCTGGCGATCGAGGTGGCGCTGATCCGTCCCGGACCGATCCAGGGTGGCTCGGTGCACCCCTACATCCGGCGCAAGCAAGGCGACGAGGAGGTCACTTACCCGCACCCGAGCTTGGAGGGGCCGCTCAAGCGCACGCTGGGCATCCCGCTGTTCCAGGAGCAGCTGATGCAGCTCGCGGTCGCGGTCGCGGACTTCTCCCCTGCCGAGGCGGACCAGCTCAGGCGCGCGATGGGCTCGAAGCGGTCCCGTGACAAGATCGACTCGCTGCGCATCCGGCTCTACGACGGCATGGCGGCCAACGGGATCACCGGTCAGGTGGCTGACCAGATCTATGAGAAGATTCAGGCTTTCGCCGCGTTCGGTTTCGCCGAATCGCACTCCATCTCCTTCGCGCTGCTGGTGTACGCGTCGTCCTGGCTTAAGCGGCACTACCCAGCCGCGTTCTGCGCGGCGCTGCTGAACGCGCAGCCGATGGGCTTCTACTCGCCGCAGTCGCTGGTGCACGACGCGAAGCGACACGGCATCGAGGTACGTCGGCCATCGCTGTCGGTGTCGCTGGCCGGTGCCTCGCTGGAAGCTTCGGACGGTCCGTCCCAGTGCCCGTGCCTGGATGCGCCGCAGCCGGCAGTGCGGCTGGGGCTGTCCTCGGTTCGCTTGATCGGGCCGGAGCAGGCCGAGGCGATCGTCGCGTCCCGCGAGGCGGACGGGCCGTACACCTCGATGGCCGATCTCGCGCGCCGGGTCGGGATGTCGGCCGACCAGGTCGAGGCCCTGGCCACCGCCGACGCGTTCGACGGCTTCGGGATGCCGCGGCGCGAGGCGCTGTGGGCGGCCGGCGCGGCGGCCAGGGCGCGTCCCGGACAGCTCGACGTCGCCGCCTACTCCGAGCGGGCGCCCGCCGGCATTCCGCCGATGACCGAGCCGGAGCAGCTGATCGCCGACATGTGGGCCACCGGGATCACCACCGAGATGTACCCGACCACCTTGATCCGGCCGCGCCTTGCTGCGCTCGGCATCCTGACCAATGCGCAGCTACAGCAGGTGCCCGACCACACCCGCGTGCTTATCGGCGGGGTGGTGACGCACCGGCAACGCCCGGCCACCGCCCGCGGCGTCACCTTCCTCAACATCGAGGACGAGACCGGGCTGACCAACGTGATCGTCGACGAGGTGGTCTGGCAGCGGCACCGGCGGGTGGCGCGCGAGTCCGGCGGACTGATGATCCGCGGGATGCTCGAGCACACCAAGGACGGCGTGCTCAACGTGCTCGCCGAGCGCATCGAAAAGCTCAACCTGGGCCTGCGCACCCGCTCCCGCGACTTCCGCTGACCGCTCCCGCGACTTCCGCTTCGTCCACGTGTCAATCTTCATGCCGGGTCGAGCCATAGGTCGTCAGCCGCATGAAGATCGCCGGGGGGACGAGCTCAAGGTGATTCCCAGCCGGTCGATAGGACGGCGAGCCCCCGTAGTGGAGGATGTCCAAATGATCAGACAAGGCGAGTTCTCGCTGCGGCGATTCTCGCTGTCCTGCTTCGTGTGGTACAGCTGCGTGATCGTCGGCTGGGCGCTGCTCGGTATCGCCGTGGTGAAGGTGTTCTCGACCCCGACCATCCACCTGGCGGCCCCGCTGGCGATGACCGCCGTGCTGCTGGTCGTGCTCGAACTGCTGCCACTGATCCAGGGACGCGGCCACGATCCCGAAGGCGTGGTCACCTCGACCGCATTCCTCTGTGCGCTGCTGATCGTCTGGGGCATCTGGCCAGCGCTCATCATGGTCTCGATCGCATCCATCTCGGCGGACCTGCGCGCGAAGAAGTCGTGGTGGAAGGTGCTCTTCAACCCCGCGCAGTACGGGATCTCGGTCGCGAGCGGGTACCTGGTCATGCTCGTCGCCGGCTATACCCCGTCCCTCGCGCATCCGCTGGAGCACTTCGCACTCGATGACATGATCTGGATCGTCGGGGTCTGGATCGCCTACTTCGCGGTCAACCTGCTGCTCGTCGCGAGCGTGCTGGCCTGGAGGGGCTCGTTCCGCAGCGTCGTCGCCGACGACTTCCGGCACTACACCGTGATGACGTTCTCCGTCCTCGCCCTCTCACCCCTGATCGTCATCGTCGCGCAGTCGGCGTGGTCGCTGCTGCCGCTGCTGCTGATCCCGCTGCTGCTGCTCTACTACACGGCCCAGATGTCGCTCGGCCGCGAGCATGCGGCGGGGCACGACGTGCTGACCGGTCTGCCCAACCGCAGCACCTTCCAGTTCGAGCTGGACGAGGCTTTCGAGCGGCACCGCCGCGACGGGCTGCCGTTCGGCCTGATGCTCATCGACCTCGACGACTTCAAGCGCGTCAACGACACGCTCGGCCATCAGGTCGGGGACGGCCTGCTCGTCCATTTTGCGGAACGCCTGCGCCAGTCCGTACGTCCGAGTGACAGCGTGGCGCGCCTCGGCGGTGACGAGTTCGCGGTCATCGTCTTCGACGCCGACGAGGCGGACCTTCTCGTGGTGGCCGGGCGCATCCGCAGTGCGATAGTCGAACCCATCGAGCTCAAGGGCCTGTCGCTCGAAGTCGACCTGTCGCTCGGCATCGCCCTGTGTCCGGACCATGCGACCGACGGCACGATGCTGCTGCAGCGGGCCGATGTCGCCATGTACGTGGCCAAGGAAAACCGAACTCTCGCCGAGGTCTACAACCCTGAGCGCGACCACAACTCCACCGATCGCCTGGGTCTGCTCGGTGAGCTGCGCCAGGCGCTGGCCGACGACGCGCTCGAGCTGCACTACCAGCCCAAGGTCTCGACCCGCGATTCCACGCCGCTCGGCGTCGAGGCGCTGGTGCGCTGGTTCCACCCGGCTCGCGGCTACATCCCACCGGACGAGTTCATCCCGCTCGCCGAGGGCTCAGGGATCATGCCGCTGTTGACTGCCCGCGTGGTCGACCTCGCGCTGTACCAGATGGCGCGCTGGCGCGACGAGGGCATGACCATCCCGATCGCGGTCAACATCGCACCGACCGACCTCGTGGGGGACGCGCTCACCGACCTGGTCGCCCACGGCCTGGCCGAGTACGACCTGCCGGCTCACATGCTGCAGCTGGAGATCACTGAGCGCATCGTCACCCACGATCTGGAGGGGGCCAAGCAGACCCTGGCCCGGCTGCGGGCGATGGGCGTGCAGATCAGCCTGGACGACTTCGGCACGGGCTACTCCTCACTTCTGCGCCTGAGCGACCTGCCGGTGGACGAGATCAAGATCGACCGGGTCTTCGTCTCGTGCCTGTCCCAAGGCACGCGCGCCATCGGCATCGTCCAGGCCCTCGTCGACCTGGCCCACGCGCTCGGCGTCCCGGCGATCGCCGAGGGCGTGGAGACGGCCGAGGAATGGCAGCTGCTCAACACCCTGGGCTGCGACGGCGTCCAAGGCTGGAACATCGCGATGCCGATGCCCGCCGCCGCGGCCACCACCTGGTTGCGCGCGCATCTCGCGGTGAGCCGGCTACCGTCGCGCGGCCTCGATACCGAGCGCAGCGCTGTCTAGGCGGACGACCCTTCCCGAGACCGAGCCATCTGACTACCGTCATGGACGGACGCTGGCGCGACGCGCGCCGGCACAGGTCAGGTCGGGAGCTGGGCAGTGCTGATCTCGAACATACTGCGGCACAAGTCGGCGGGTAAGGGGGCGGCCGTGGTCACCATCGCGCCCACCGAAACGATTGTCGCACTGCTGGCCGTATTGGCCGAGCACCGCATAGGGGCCGTTGTGGCCGTCGACGGTGACAGGGTCGCGGGTATCGTCTCCGAGCGCGACGTCGTGCGACGCCTGCACCAGCGCGGCGCGGACGTGCTCGAGGCAACGGTCAGCGACATCATGACCAGCCCGGTTGTCACCTGCGCCCCGGACGACTCGGTGAACGGCGTCGCGACGCTGATGACCGACCGGCGGTTCCGGCACATGCCGGTGCTCGACCATGACCGGCTGGTGGGCATCGTCTCGATCGGCGACGTTGTGTCCAGCAGGATGCGCGGGCTCGAGCAGGACCGCGAGCACCTCGAGCAGTACATAACCGGCTGAGCCGGTTCAGAAACGTAGCACCCTTCCACTCAGGTCGCCTCCTGAGCGTCCGATAGGCACGGTAAGGCATCCGTTACGGGTGCCACCACGGTCCGTCGCGCGAGAGGGGTGCTCATGTTCGCGTCCTACCGTCCCCTGCTGGACGCGCTCCAAGCGCGCGGCGTGAACGCCAACGCCTTACAGGAGGCGGCCGAGGAATCTGACCGCTCCGGCCGCTCGATCCGTGACGTCCTGATCAACGATCGGGTCACCACCGAGATGGAGCTGATCGAGGCATCGGCGGACGCAAACGGCCTCAACTTCGTCGACCTCGTGGGTTATCCCGTCGACGCCGCCGCGACGGCCAAGATTCCCCTCGCGCTAGTCGTGCGGCACCGGGTACTCGGGATCGGGATGTCCGGAGACGATCTCATCGTCGCTGTCAGCGACCCGGAAGACGTCGTGGCCCTGGACGACATCCGAGCGGCGTCCGGCATGCACATCGTCCCCGTCGTCGCCGCGCGAAGCGAGTTGCGCAAGCTCATCGACCGGCTCAAGCGCGAGGACAGCGATCTCGGTGACATCGCCACGTCGGTCAAGGCCGACGAGGGCGGATTCTCCGCAATCGGCACGCAGGGCGAGGACGCGCCTATCGTCCGCTATGTCAACTCGCTGCTCGAACAGGCGATCCAGAACCGCGCATCGGACCTGCATCTCGAACCGACCGAGAACGACCTGCGGGTTCGGTTTCGGATCGACGGCGTGCTGCACGAGGTGGACCGGGTACCGACCGGCGTCCAATCTCCGTTGATCTCCCGGCTGAAGATCATGGCGAGCGTGGACATCACCGAGAAGCGCATCCCGCAGAACGGCCGGATCACCGTCCGTCTCGACAAGCACAAGGTGGACCTCCGGTTGGCCACCCTGCCCACTGTGTGGGGCGAGAAGGTCGTCCTGCGAGTTCTCGACACCGGCGGCATCGATCTCGAGCTGCACAAACTCGGTTTCACCGAGGAGAACTATGCGCGCTACTCCAAGTCCTTCACCAAGCCGCACGGGATGGTCCTGGTGACCGGGCCGACCGGATCGGGCAAGTCCACCACGCTCTACGCGACGCTGACCGAGATCAGCAAGCCCGAGGTCAACATCATCACGGTCGAGGATCCCGTCGAATACCGCCTGTCCGGGGTTAACCAGGTCCAGGTCAACCACAAGGCCGGCCTGACCTTCGCGGCGATCTTGCCGGCCATTCTGCGGTCTGACCCGGATGTCGTCCTGATCGGTGAGATCCGCGACCGGGTGACCGCCCAGCTCGCCGTCGAGGCGGCCCTGACCGGCCACCTCGTGCTGTCGACGCTGCACACCAACGACGCGGCCAGCGCGGTTACCCGGCTTATCGAGATGGGCATCGAACCGTTCCTCGTCGGCTCGTCACTCGACTCAGTGCTCGCGCAGCGCCTGGCCCGGCGACTGTGCGAATGGTGCAGGGAGCCGTACGCGCCCACGCACGCCGAACTGGCGGCCGTGCAATGGCCGATGGACAACGTCCCCGCTCCGGAGAAGCTGTTTCGCCCGATGGGCTGCCGCTCCTGCGGTCAAACCGGCTACCGCGGCCGGGTAGCCGTCACCGAGGTCATGCCGATCTCCGAGGAGATCGAACGACTCGCGGTTACCCACGGTTCGGCGACGGAAATTCGTCGCGTCGCGATCGCCGAGGGCATGATCACGCTTCGCCAGGACGGGTTGCGTAAGACCGGCGCCGGCCTGACCACCGTCGAGGAGATACTCCGTGTCACCGTCTGAGAGCCGTGCCGAGGCGAGGTTGCCATGACCGCACTCCTGCCCATAGACGCCAACTACCCGCGCCCACCTGCGAGCCGCGCGATCGACGACGATCCGAGAACAGCAATCGAGGATCTGCTGCGGATGACGGTGCTGCGCGGCGGATCCGATCTGCACATCACCGCGGGGATACCGCCCTGCATAAGGGTGCACGGCTCATTACGCCCGGTGGAAGATCACGCAGTGTTGACGCCGCTCGACACAAAGGCGTTGCTGCAGTCCATCCTCGCGCCGGCGCACTGGGAGAAGTTTGAGCGGACCCACGAGCTCGACACTTCCTTCTCACTTCAGAACGTCAGCCGCTTTCGCGTGAATGTCTACCAGCAGCGCGGCTCGGTCGGCGCGGTGCTGCGGACCATTCCGCACCACATCCGCAATCTCGCGGAGCTCGGACTGCCTCCGGACATCGACCGTTTCGCGCACCTGCCCCGCGGCCTCGTCCTGGTCACCGGACCCACCGGTTCCGGGAAGTCGACAACGCTCGCGAGCCTGCTCGACGTGGCCAACAAGACGCGTTCCGCCCACATCATGACCGTCGAAGACCCGATTGAGTATCTGCACAACCACGGGCGCAGCGTGGTCAACCAGCGTGAGGTCGGCGAGGACACCAGCGACTTCGCGACGGCGCTGCGTCACGCGCTGCGCCAAGACCCGGACATCATCCTGGTCGGCGAGCTCCGCGACCTCGAGACGACGGCGGTCGCGATCACTGCCGCCGAGACCGGCCACCTCGTGCTCGCGACGCTGCACACACAGTCGGCGGCGCAGACGGTCGACCGTCTGATCGACATCTTCCCGGCCCATCAGCAGCAGCAGATTCGCGCCCAGCTCGCGAACTGTATGCAGGGCGTCATCACCCAGGCGCTCGTGCCGACCCGGGACGGCACCGGACGCACGACCGTGTGCGAGGTGATGGTCGTTACCCCCGCGATCCGCAACCTCATCCGGGAGGGGAAGGTGCACCAGATCCCGACCTTCCTGCAATCGTCCGCGGATCTCGGGATGATCAGCTTCGACCAACACCTGGCGCAGCGCTACAACGAACGCCTGATTAGCAAGAACACCGCCCTCGAGGTGGCCCACGATCCCAACGAGTTCAAACGACTGGCGAGGATATAGCGATGGCCACCAAGACGTTCAACTACGAGGCGCTCGACGCGAAGGGCGCGGTCGTCAAGGGCACGATCGAGTCGGACTCAGCCGAGGCCGCAGCGACCTCGTTGGCTAACCAGAAGCTCGTCCCCCTCGACGTCAAGGGTCTGGGCACGGGTATGCAGCGGGACCTCAAGATCCCCGGCTTCGGTGGTCGAACCACGTTGAAGGACCTCGCCATCTTCGCCAAGCAGTTCGCGTCGATGACATCGTCAGGTCTGGCATTGCTGCGGTCGCTCGGGATTCTCGAAGAGCAGACTGCCAACGCCAAGTTGAAAGAGGCAATCAGCAAGGTGCGTGAGGACGTCGAAGGGGGTGCCACGCTTTCCATAGCGATGCAGGAGCATCCCGAGCAGTTCCCGCCGCTGATGATCAACATGATCAAGGCCGGCGAGGCCGGTGGCTTCCTCGACGACGCACTCGCCCGGATCGCCAAGATGTACGAGGCGGACGCGAACCTGCGCTCGAAGATCAAATCCGCGATGACGTATCCGGTGATCGTGCTGATCTTCTCCTTCCTGCTTGGCACGGGAGTGATCATCTTCATTGTTCCGGTCTTCGAGAAGATGTTCAAACAACTGGGCGGCAATCTCCCGCTGCCGACGCAGATCATGGTCACTCTGTCGCACAACATGCCCTGGATCCTGCCGCTCGTGATCGTCGGCGGCTTCTTCGGCATCAAGGGCTATCGCCGCGCAGTCCAGGAGAACCACGCGTTCCGGCTGAAGATGGACCGGTTAAAATTGCGTCTGCCGGTGTTCGGCACGTTGTTCACCAAATTGGCGATCAGTCGCTGGTCGAGAAACCTCGGAACATTGCTCGGCGTGGGCGTGCCGATCCTGCAGGCGCTCGAGATCGTGGGCGGCACGTCCGGGAATGCGGTCATCACCGAGGCGATGAACGATGTTCGTGACACCGTGCGGATGGGCGGGCAGATGTCCACCGCACTCCAGAAGCATCCGCTCTTCCCGTCGATGGTTACGCAGATGATGGAGGTCGGCGAAGAGACCGGGCAGATCACCGAAATGCTCGACAAGCTCGCCGACTACTACGACGCGGAGGTCGAAACCGCCACCGACTCACTTACCTCGGCGATGGAACCACTCCTGGTCGTGCTGATGGGCGCCGTCATCGGCGTGATGGTCATTTGTCTGTACCTGCCGATGTTCTCGATCTACAAGCACATCCAGAGCTGACTTGCGGGACGGGATCGATCAGGTTTCACTCGCGGTGATCAACAGGACAGAGCGCCCCCAATGGCAGCTATTTCTCCGTGCTGATCACCGCAGACGGCGCTGCACTGGTCGTACTCGGGCCACTCCGCGGCGGCGGCCGGCGCGCCGGACGCCTCGCCAAGCTCGCCGAGATAGTTCGCCCAGCCGGTCTGGTTCTCATGCCGCATTCGCTGGCAGGCCGCCGCGCTAGCTGCGCATCGCCGCGCCGTTTCAAGCCGGTGCAACTCGAAGGTGACGATTTATCCGGTTTGCGCGCCGTTCGTTACCGGATCGTGACCAAAGGCGGCGCTGCCCATCCTCAACTTGCCCGCTCCCCCGTCGATTCAAGGTGCGAGGGACACAAAGATCGGCACTCCTCGCCGAGCCCCGACTATGAGCCTAGGAGGCTCCCATGTTCAACCTTGCCCAGCTCCGCGAGGAGCGCGAGAACGGTGATCGCGGATTCACCCTGATCGAGCTGTTGGTGGTCGTCGTGATCATCGGCATCCTGATCGCCATCGCGATCCCGCTCTACCTGAACTACAAGAAGGGTGCGAGCGACAAGTCGGCGCAGTCCGACGTCCGCAACGCGGTCAGCGTGCTCGAGACCTGTAACAGCGACAACAACGGGTACCCGAGTGCGCTCGCCGCTGGCGGTGGCACTCCGACCGGGTGCACGGGTCAGACGGTCAATGTCAGTAGCGGCACCACGGTCAAGTACGCGCCGACCGCCACCACCTCGTACGTCCTCGCGGGCCAGAACAGCGGTGGCACCGGCAAGATCTGGTGCTACAACTCCGCCAAGGGCGGCAGCGTCGCGGACGTGAGCGGCGTTGCCGGCGCGACACTCGCCAACGCAACCTGCTGAGGCTGGTATCGCTCGCCACTCGCCGGAGAGATTCTGCTCCGGCGAGTGGTGCCGCACCTGCCCTGGCTGAACGCGCTCGGAGCCAAGCCAGATTTCACGCTGCACCCCTCCTGACTTGCCCGACCTATCCCCACACTCGAGGAAGGAAACGTCATGCCGCTCCTGCTCGCCGCCGTAGCACTGCTCGGCCTGGCCGTCGGCTCCTTCCTCAATGTCGTCATCTACCGGATCCCCCGCGGTGAGTCGCTTGTGCGCCCGGGATCGCACTGCCCGGCCTGCGGGGAAGCGGTGCGCGCGCGACACAATGTGCCGGTCCTCGGCTGGCTGTTGCTGCGCGGACGATGCGTCGACTGCCGCGCCCCAATCAGCGTCCGGTATCCGCTGGTGGAGACAGTGACCGCGCTGCTCTTCGTTGCCGTCACCGCCCGCCTCTCGGCCCTCGGGCTGCTGCAGGCCGCGCCCGCCTACCTCTTCTTCGTTGCCGTCGGCATCGCGCTGACCGCCATCGACCTCGATGTGCGCCGCCTGCCGAACGCAATCGTGTATCCGAGCTACCTCGTGCTGGCCGTCCTGTTGACGCTCGCCTCGGTGTTCGAGGGCGGCGTCGAACCGCTCCTGCGTGCTGGGATCGGCGCGGCCGGCCTGTTCGCCTTCTACCTCGCGCTCGCCGTCATCCACCCCGGTGGGATGGGCTTCGGCGACGTGAAACTGGCCGGAGTAATCGGGGGAGCGCTCGGCTTTCTGTCCTATCCCGCTCTGGTAATCGGCGCATTTGCCGCCTTCGTCATCGGCGGTCTCGGTGCTATCGCACTCGTCGCAATGCGACACGCCAGCGGCAAGACCGCGATCCCGTTCGGCCCCGCCATGGTGGCCGGCGCGCTGATCGCGATCCTTGCCAGCGGGCCGTTGTCCGACACGTACCTCCACCTTTTCCAGCAAGCCTGACCCGCAAGGCAACGGAGCCACGATGAAGCATCGCCAGGTCGGCCTGAACCGGGTCGGCGTCCTCAATCGGGACGGACACACGATCGGCCTCGACATCGGGGCCACTGCCGTTCGCGCGACCATCCTCGCGCCGGGCACGTTGGACGGCCGCCCTTCGGTCACGATTCACGGAGCAGGAACGATCGCGCTCGGCGCCGGTGTGGTGGTGAACGGCGTCGTCCAAGAGCCGAACGCCCTCACCGCGGCCATCAAACAGTTGTGGCAGGAGAACAAGTTCGAGTGCCGCCAGGTCATCCTGGGCATCGCCAACCAACAAGTG
>JALZAI010000160.1 GCA_030948475.1 Actinomycetota bacterium | reverse complement strand
GCGCTGTTTGCGCCGGCCGGCGGCAATTTGTAGAGTGGGACCCACCGACGCGGGGTGGAGCAGCTCGGTAGCTCGCTGGGCTCATAACCCAGAGGTCGCAGGTTCAAATCCTGCCCCCGCTACAACGCTGAAGGCCCCGGATTCCAGGGCCTTCAGTCATTTTCGAAGATCATCACCGCGGCTGTGATCTCGACGAATGTCCGTCAAATGTCCGTCAGTCCCGCGGCGGTCCGAGGCCCGTTCGGGCCTGCTCAGACGGCTGGCCTGCCGATGATCTACGACTAGAACGGCGCGACGGACCTGTGACCGTGCAGCCCCGGAAAGCTACCGGCCCGGGTGCGCAACTGGTCAGAACCGCCGGGCTCGCAGCTCAGCGCGGTTTCCGATCTGCAGCTCGGGCGGCGGGCGCCAACCTCGCACGTCAAGGCCGTCGAGTTCCTCGCGAGTCGCCGCGGTCATCTTGGCCCCGCTCGACGGGAGGAAACATCAAGTGGCGCATCGGTGCCCGCCGCAATGCGGTTAGTCCTCGGCGAGGGCGGCGGCGATGGGGGTTCGGCCGGCCGCCCGGGCGGGGACGGCGGCGAAGGCTAGGACGAGCAGGGTTCCTACAGTCACGGCGGTGGCCGCGGCTACCGCGGTCAGTCCGATCGGGGCGCCGAGGGCGGTCGCCGTCGCGAGGGTGATGCCGGCGCCGGGGAGGGCACCGAGGGCGGTCACCGCGGCGGCTTCGAGCAAGGTGGCCCTGGTGAGGTGCCGGTCGGCCCAGCCGGTTGCTTTGAGGGTGACGATCTCGCTGGCCCGTTCCCGGATGGTTAGAGCTAGCAGGTCGGCGACCGAGAAGCAGGCTAGTGCGACGGCCAGCGCCGCGGAGGCGTAGTCGACGCCGCGGATCTGCACGGTCACGTAGTTACCGAGCAGTGAGCCGGCGACGGTACCGCGGAAGGCGAACGTGGCGGTGAGAAGCCCGGCCAGGCAGGCCACGGCCAGGCCCAGGGTGATTGCGGACAGCACGGTCCGGCCGGGCCGGCGGGCCAGACCCGACCAGGCGTAGCCGCTGATGCTGCGGACCCGCCGGCCGGCGCGACGGCGAGAATCGTGGACCGGCGGGGCCAGCGCGGCGATCGGGCTGATCCGGGCCGCCCCCCAGGCCGGGGCCGCCCCGGCAGTCAGGGCCAGGGCCAGGGCGACCGGGGGGATCAGCAGCACCCGGGCCGGTGACAGGTGCAGGCCGGTCACCGCGATGAGCACCGCCGACACCGCCGCGCCGGCCAGCCCCGCGGCCGCGCCGATCAGGGCCAGCTCCCCCAGCACCAGCCGGAACACCTGCCCGGCCGACCAGCCCATCGTGGCCAGGGTGCCGATCTCGGCGCGGCGGGCCCGGACCGAGGCGAAGGAGGCGTTGATCAGGAAGCTGACCGTGACCAGCAGGATCAGCCCGAACAAGGCCAGGCTTTTGCGGTCCACCGCGGCCACGATCAGCAGCGCCACCCCCTTACGGGTCCACCCCTCCCGCACGGTCAGCGGCGGCGACCCGAACCTGCCCGCCGGCAGCCGGATGATCTGAGCCTGCGGTGAGGATCCGGCGGTCACATCCACGGTCAGCCCGGTCCGGGCCGCGATCAGCCCGGCCACCGACTTCAGCCGGGCCAGGCTCGTCTTGTCCGGGCCGGTCACCCCGGCGACGCGGACCCGGATCACCGAGATCGGCGCCGACGCGGTCGGCAGCGGCTTGTCGTCGGCGGTGCCGAACCACCTGTAAGCCGTCATGGCCGACGCCGCCGACAGGCTGGTCAGCAGGAACGGCGGCTGCGCCACATACCCGCCCAGATTGCTCGTCGGACCCAACGGCTTGCCCTTCAACACCGCCCGCGACGCCGCATCGCCCGCCGTCACCAGCGGCGCCCGGTAGGTCTCCAACGGCACCCGGATCAACTCGCTGAACCCCGGCAGCCGCTGCGGGTCATACTCCCCCACCTTCCGGAAATCCAAGTAGCCCGGCGACCCGTCGCCGGAGTTAGGACCCCGGAACGGCTGCGGGACCAGCCGCCGGAACTGGACGTCGGCGTTCTCATCGGCGGTCGGCCAGAACGGCTGCCCAGGGTCCGAGAGCTGCTTGCGCCACGTCGAGGCCGGGTCGTTGACCAACGGCACTGCTGACAGTGACCCGTCGGCATTGCCCCGATAGGACACCGGCGAGGCAGCCCACGTCATGTACACCGGCGACCGGTGGTAATCGGCCAGCGGCAACGTCCACACCCGCCGCAGCTCCCGGTACAAGACGTCCGCCGAGTAGCTGAAAGAACCCACCGGCACGCTCGGCGTAGCGTTGATCTTTGGCCAGTTCGAACTCATCTGCGTCGCGTCGCCGCTTCCGTGCGGGTCCACGAGCAAGCGGGTGGCGGCCGGACCGGCGGGAATCTTCAGCCGCTCCACCGTCAACGTCGCCGTCTGATCCCGAAACGACCGGCTGCTCGCCAACACCGGCAACACCGGCCCGTGGGCGGCGTACTCCACCCGCTCCACCGGCCGCAAGGCGCGTCCCGACACCACCGCCCGGTCCAAACCCACCAGCCGGTCCTCCGCCACCGGGTCGACCGCCGCCACCAGCAACGGATACGACAGCACGAGGTCCCAGCTGGTTGCACCGACATTCTTGACATGACCCGAGTTCTGTAGGCCGTCCCCACCCACCGTCAGACAGATCCCGTAGTCATCAGCATCGAAGGCTGTACGTGGTCGGGGGGACTTGACATACACCCCGTTGCAGTCCGCCTTCGTCACGACGAAGTAGGCGTGGAAATGCGACTGGACCGCCCGACCAGTCTGAGAAGAAGTCAAGGCCCGGATCCGCACCGGGCTGTCGAGAGCCATGTACCGGCCGATCGGCACCTCGACGCCGACCGTCTCATTGACCCAACCCAAATAGGCCACCGGAGCGGCGACCTCCACCCCCGGGACCGCCTGGACCTGCCGCCACTGCCCGGTGGTGATCCCCCCGAAGATCCCCGTCTCGAAATTGTTGCGGATCAGCCCCCGGGCCCGCTCCAACTGCGACTGCGACCCCGGCGGGCGCACCAGCAGGTCATAGCTCGTCCGGAAATTCGCCGCCACCACCCCACGAACCCGCGCCTCACTCGAATCAGCCGCCGCCGTCAACAGGCTGAAACTCGTCGCCGCAACCAAAATCCCCGCACCCAACACCACCGCCCGACCCGGCCGGGCCCCCACCTGCCGCCGCAACATCCGCGGCAAGCCCGCCTTCACCGCGCCTACTCGGCGTTGAAGCGTCGGTGACGCGGCTCGTACTCCACGGCCGGGTCGTCGACGACCCGGCCGTCGAGGATGCTCACCTGCTCATCACAGCGGGCCGCCATCGCCGGATCGTGAGTCACCACCACCATCGTCACCCCCCGCTCCCGGTTCACCTCCACCAGCAGATCCAGGATCTCTGCACTTGTCGCACTGTCCAGATTCCCTGTCGGCTCATCGGCCAGCAACAGCACCGGATCGTTGACCAGCGCCCGGGCGATCGCCACCCGCTGCTGCTGCCCACCAGACAACCGCGACGGCAAAGCGTCCAACCGGTCCCCCAGACCCACCCGCGCCAACAGCTCCCCGGCCCGCCGGTCCTTATCGAACGACGTCCGGTACGGAATCACCGGGGCCAACACGTTGTCCAGCGCGGTCAACGACGCGATCAGATGAAACCGCTGAAACACCATCCCGACCCGCCGCCGATACTCCACCAGCTGGCGCGGCCGCATCGCCGTGACCTCGGCGCCGCCGACCTCGATCCGCCCCGAATCGACTGTGTCCATCGCCCCCAACACATGCAGCATCGTCGACTTCCCCGACCCCGACGGGCCCGTCAACGCCGTGATTCGACCACCCGCAATATCCAAATCGACGTCGCGCATCGCATCCACCCGCACCCCCGCCGGCGTCAGATAAGCCTTCGACACCCCACGCAACGACACGACCACGCCAGCCGAACCGGGCGCCCCCGACGCCCCAGACACCAACGACCGCGGCACCGGACCCCTTCCCCGCACGCTCCGCGAGAGTCCGCTGATTGTCCGACCCCCAGGGTCCGCCAGCAACCAGGCCACAGCCCGGCGTAACCAAATCGTGTCCACACCCTGCGGTTGGCCGCCCCACCCCCCGGCGCCCTCTCCACCCTCCGTTCACCTGGACTACCTGACGCCGGATCGTCACACAGCCCCATGACACGACCAGCCGGACAAACACCCGCTCCAAACACCCGCTCCAAACACCCGCTCCAAACACCCAGCCTCCCCACGCACTGTCACCCAGACAGCCGAAAGACGACACACCTGGTGCATTTCGAGCCCTCGCGCCCTGCCTCACAAGATCATTTCGCCATTGTGTGGCGTAGGGGCGTGTCACGGTCGGCCGGTGATGAGCCTGCACAAGCTCTCGGCGGGCGATGGGTACAGGTACCTGACGCGGCAGGTGGCTGCTGCGGACGACACGAACCGCGGCTACGGGACGCTCGCGTCCTACTACGAGCAGAAGGGTGAGTCGCCCGGCGTCTGGCTCGGCAGCGGCTTGTACTCGCTGGACGGCAGCGTGCCGGAATTTCTCGTGTCCGGCACCGTAACCGAAGCGCAGATGACCGCCCTGTTCGGCGAAGGGCGCCACCCCAACGCTGACGTCATCGAGCGCCGATTGCAGCGTGAGGGGGTTCACGGCCGCGCGCTGGATCGGTCGACGAAACTGGGCCACGCCTACCACCTGTACGGGCCGAGCGAGTTCCAGACCGTGCTCGCCGCGCGGTATCAAGAGCACAACGCTGCGCGTGGCGAGCGGCCCAACGCGGCCATCCCGGCGGGCGAGCGGGCGCGGATCCGTACCGAACTGGCGCACGAGTGGTTCCGTGCCGAGCACCGCCGCGACCCGCTGGATGCCCGCGAGTTCACCGGCTACCTGACCCGGGTCTCGCGGCCGGCGCCGGTTCCGGTGGCCGGCTATGACCTGACGTTCTCGCCAGTCAACAGCGTGTCGGCCTTGTGGGCGATCGCGCCACGCGAGCTCGCCGAGACGATCGCTGCCTGCCACGACGAGGCGGTGCGGGACACCGTCGGGTGGCTGGAGAAGCACGCCGCCTACACCCGCCGCGCCACCAACGGCATTGCCCAGGTCGACACCACCGGGCTGATCGCGGCGGCGTTCACGCACCGCGACTCACGGGCCGGTGACCCCGACTTGCACACCCACGTGGCGGTCTCGAACAAGGTCTGCACGCCGGACGGGCGATGGCTGTCGCTGGACGGGCGGGCACTGTACCGAAACAAGGTCGCCGCCTCCGAGCACTACAACACCCGGCTGGAGGCGCTACTCACCGAGCGGATCGGGGTGCGGTTCGCCGAACGAGGCGATGCGGCCGACGGCAAGCGAGAGATCCGCGAGATCGCCGGAATCGACCATGGGTTGCTGCGCCGCTGGTCATCCCGACGCGGCGACATCGAGGCCGAACTCGCCGTCCTGGCCCGGCGGTTCCAGGACGACCACTCCCGCCTACCGACGGTGGTCGAGCGACAGGAGCTGGCTCAGCAAGCGACGCTATCGACCCGGGAGGCGAAGCACGCACCACGCTCGGAAGCCGAGCAGCGCCGCAAGTGGCGGGCCGACGCTGGCTCAATCCTCGGCGGAGTAGAGCTGGTCGACGAACTCGCCCGCCGGGTCATCGGTCACGCACCCGCACCCACACCGGCGGTCGACGTCGAGGTCCTTGCCCGGCAGGTCATCGCGACCGTGCAGGGGTCCCGGGCCACCTGGCAGGAACACCATGTGCGCGCCGAGGCCGAGCGGGCCTGTCGCCGCCTTGCCGCCGTGCCGGATTTTCTAGTCCAAGCGGTGATCGACGGAGCTTTGTCCCCGGCGAACTCGGTCCTGCTCTCGGTCCCGTCGGGCATCGACGAGCCACCGGAGCTGCGGCGAGCGGATGGTTCGTCGGTGTACGAGGTCGCCGGATCCCGTCGTTACACCTCCGTCGCGATTTTGGAAGCCGAGCGATGCATCCTGGGGGAGGCGGCGTGCCAGGATTTCCGCGTCGTCGAGAGCGACGCCGTCGACCTGGCCTTGCTCGAAGCCGTCGCGAACGGCGTCCGACTCGGCCCCGACCAAGCCGAGATGGTGCGGCAGCTGGCCACCTCCGGCGCGCGGGTGCAGCTCGCGCTCGCGCCAGCAGGCAGCGGAAAGACGGTCACCCTGCGCACACTCGCCGACGCTTGGGCCGCGGCCGGGAACACCGTGATCGGCCTAGCGCCCACCGCCGCGGCGGCACGGGTGCTGCGCGACGAACTCGGCAACAGCGCGGACGCCACGGACACCCTCGCCAAACTCGTCCACGCCTTGACCACCGGTGCGGCCGTCCCCCATTGGATCGAGGCGATCGGTCCGGGGAGCCTCCTGATCGTCGACGAAGCAGGTATGGCTGGCACCCTGGAGCTGGCCGCGGTGATCGAGTTCGCGGCCGCCCGCGGCGCGTCAGTCCGGCTCGTCGGTGACGATCGACAACTCGCCGCCGTCGGGGCCGGAGGCGTGCTGCGCGACATCGACCGCACCCACGGGGCGGTCACGCTGTCCGAGGTACGCCGCTTCACTCACGCCGACGGCAGCACGAACCACGCTGAAGCCGCCGCCTCGCTCGCGATCCGCCGTGGCGACCCGGCCGGACTCGGGTACTACCTGGACCACGGCCGCATCCACGTAGGCGACGACACGACCACCGCCGATCAGGCGTTCACCGCCTGGTCGGCGGACCGTGCCGCCGGCCTCGACGCGCTGCTCATCGCGTCCACCAACGAGCAGGTCCGGGAGCTGAACCTGCGGGCACAGGCAGCCCGCTTGGTGACTGGCGCAGTGCCTGCGAAACGTAGCGTGGAACTCGCCGGCGGAACGACGGTCAGCGCCGGAGATGTGATCATCACCCGCCGCAACGACCGTCGCCTCACCCTGTCGGCCACCGACTGGGTCGCGAACGGCGACCGGTGGACCGTCACCGCGGTCCTAATCGGCGGCGCGCTCGAGGTCCGGCACGCTCGGTCCCGCCGGCGCGTCACCCTGCCCGCCGGCTACGTCGCCGAGCACGTCCAACTCGGGTACGCCTGCACCGTCCACGCCGCTCAGGGCCAGACCGTCGACACCACCCATGCGGTCCTGACCGGCGGCGAATCACGGCAGCTGATCTACGTCGCCCTCACCCGCGGGCGGCGCGCCAACAGCGTCTACCTCGACGTCGGCGTCGGTGGCGACGACGGCGTCGTATACGCGGACGCCGTCCGGCCAGCGACTGCGATCGAGGTGCTGACCCGCGTGGTCGAGCGCGACGACTCGGCCGTCTCCGCACGCAGCACCCGCCGCGAGGAACGTGAGCCCGTCCCGCTGCTGCGCAAGGCGTGCGCCGAGTACGTCGACGCGCTCGGCGTCGCCGCCGAATCCGTGCTCGGACCCGAAGGGCTCGCGCAGATTGAGGCCCGCGCCGAGGCCACGGTTCCCGGCGTCACCGACTGCCCGGCCTGGCCGGCCCTCAACTCTCAGCTTCAGCGGGTCGTCCTCGACGGAGTCGATGCGGACCAGGTGCTGCGTGACGAGGCGGTGCTCGTCCGTCGCGACCACGCCAGCGACGTCGCCGCCATCCTCGCCAGTCGCCTCGGAGCCAACCACCGCGAGACAGGACCGCTTCCATGGTTGCCACCCGTCCCACGCCAGCTCGCCGAGGACGACTTCTGGGGCCGCTACTTCGACCGCCGCCACGAGCTCATCGAGCGCCATGGCACCGCCGTCCGCGCGGCCGCGACAAGCTGGACGCAGAAGGCCGCACCCGCCTGGGCTGTCCCGATGTTGATCGATCCCGATCTCACGCGTGACCTCGCTACCTGGCGAGCAGCACGCGATATCCCCGACACCGACCTCCGCCCTACCGGACCACGCGCGAACGAACGCGCGGGCAGCCAGATGCAGAGGAGGCTCGATCTACGCGTCGCCGAAGCCGGCGGCTTCCAGCCGACGCTCGAACCGGCAGCGGCTCGACTCGCCGAGACAATCCATCCCGGTATCACCGCCGACCCACAGTGGCCGACCCTGGCCCGCCAGATGGCTGCGGCCGACCGGGCCGGCATCGACCGCTCAGAGCTGCGACGCATCGCCACCGGCCGACCGCTCCCGGTCGAACAGCCCGCTGCCGCGCTCGCATACCGCCTCACCGACGCGATCGGCGAACGCCCGACATCTGAGTCCGTGCCGCCGCC
The DNA here is from genome assembly GCA_030948475.1 of Actinomycetota bacterium. Classification (GTDB taxonomy): domain Bacteria; phylum Actinomycetota; class Actinomycetes; order Mycobacteriales; family Jatrophihabitantaceae; genus JALZAI01. The sequence continues at coordinate 9,132 of JALZAI010000160.1, read as the reverse complement.
CAAGTCCGCCAGACCACGGCCATACGATCCGGCGCCACGGCCTACCCAGCCGCCCGACCGCACCCGCATGGCTCGACCGACGCCGAACATCCACACGCCCGGCCCTCGCCGATGAGATGCCGGAGCTCTCGCCGGGCCCAGGGCCGTGGCATAGGCACCTGCTCTACTGCGCCACGGGCACTGAGGTGTGCCTGGTCCGCGGAGGTACTGATGCGTTGCGTGCGAGACGAGGGAGTGAATCGGTCGGAGCCTGCCGCCGATCGCCGCCGCCTGCCGGTCCGGCGAGGAGCGCTGCGATGACCACGATCGAGAACCGCGCGGGTGTCGCCAACCGGGCGGAGAAGCTGCTCACCGTGGACGACCTCTGCGAGTACCTGGTCGTCTCCAAGGACTACGTCTACGACGAGGTGCGGCACGGCCGGTTGTGTGCGTCGCGGATCGCGCGTCAGCTTCGATTCCGCACGGCCGACGTCGACGCCTTCGTCGAGGCGAACGCCGTCACCGACTCCGACGTTTGAGCTCCTTTGTCAGGGCAGGCCGGCGCGGTCGAGCTCCTGTTGTAGCCGCGGCCGGCGGCGGTTGGCCTCGCGCAGCTCGGCGATGAACCAGTCGACCTCAGCTTCGTGTTCGGATCCGGCGGCGAGCTTGCGCATCTTCTTCAGCCTGCGTGCGGCAATCTGGTAGTGCTGCGCACCGGTCTCAACCAGCTCACGCAGGACGAGGCGATTCAGGATCGGTAGGACGGCGAGCGGGTCGACCTTCTCGTACGCCTTGATCAAATCGCTCCAGGTGCGATCGTCGTGCAGGCCGAGGGAGTGGGCCAGCTCCCACGCGTACTGCACGTCCTTGAGCGAGAGCAACGCGAACAGCACCGCGTCACGCGGGCTGGCCGCGAGTCGCGCCATGACCTCATCGCGATACTGCGGCCAGGCCCCGCCCGCGTCGCGATGCAGACGCGCTGCGGTGCTGGATGAGGGCCAGCGCCGGAACACCTCCAGCCGCGCCGCGAGCAGTTCGGACGGGCGGTGCTCCGCGAGCAATGCGCACCAGTATTCGCCGGCCTTCAACGACTGATGGCCTGGGCCGACGTCGAGCGCCTGCGTGGCCCAGTCGATTGCAAGATCGAACTCACCGATTTCCGCCAGCGCCTCGGCGGTGTCCTGGAACCAGGCAGCCACCTTCCGGTCGCGCGCGTGGGTGCGGATGATCGCCTCGACGTCACGGTCCAGCACCGCCAGCCGCTGGGCGTTCCAGTCCAGCGTGAACCAGTCGCCGCTGTGCGGTACCGTCCACCGCTTCTCCTCCGACGGTCGCGGGCCGAGGCGGGCTTCGACGTCGGCGAGCCTCGCCCGGTACGAGGCCATGCCCTTCTCCCCGAGGGCGGGGGCATAGGCGACGGGGTCGATCGTGAAGTAGTCGCACTCGTTGTCAAACTGGAACTTGATCATCCAGTCGATCAGTTTCGCGACCGGCGGCTTGGCCCGCGCTGCGACCTTGGGGTGCAGGTCCAGCAGCGCTTGGCACGCGCCGCCGATGATCCCGCTCGAATCGTCGGCGCGCATGATCACCTTCAGCGCCGAGGCGATCGCCTTCTGCGTCACCGCGAAGACGACGGCCGGATCCTCGGTCTCGGCTGCCGCCTGGAGCATCTCCACCGCGTCGTGCATCCGCCGGCCGTGCTCGTTGGCGGCACTCCAGCGCCACAGATCCGTACGAGTGCGAATGAGCGGCAGGATGGTCGCGGCAAGGTCGCTCACAGGCGTCAACGATTCCACGTCGGGTCGAGAGTACGTTGTTACTGGGGGTCACGTAACATATGTGATACGGTTGCTCGTGGAGAACGGAGACGCATGATGCGCGCCAACAAGGCCTTTTGGAACGACCTCGCGCGTGACTTGAAGGACCCCGAGTTCCTGCGGGAGTACATCGTCGAATCTATGCGTATCGCGACGGTCGATGCCATCGTGACCGAACTCGACGAGGCGCGCGAGGCGGCGGGGCTGTCCAAGGCTGACCTGGCGCGCGCGATCCAGGTCGAGCCCGCCACTATTCGCCGGCTCTTCGCCGCGGACCGTCCGAACCCGACGTTGGGCACGCTCGCCGAAGTCGCCGCGGCGCTCGGTATGCGCGTCACGCTGGAGCCGTTGCCGAGCTCCGAGCGTGCGAACGTCACCGAGCCGCTGCTTGAAGGGAAGGTCGCTGACGCGCCCAAACTTGCGCGCCACCTGGAGCAGGTGCGAGCAGCAAGAGCGAAGGTCTCGGCCTAATCGCGTGCAAGCGAGCGTGGATTGCGCTTGCGGTAATCGTCCCCGAGCTTGCGCACCGCCGCGTAATCGGTGTCAGACAGAGTCGTGCGGAACGGCTTGTCTCGCCCGTCGATGACGACCAGTAAGGGCTTTTTCGACACCCTTGGCGTCGTAGTCGAGCAAGCAGAAGAGACGATAGTGGTGCCGCCGCGGTCCGTCGACGCGCAACTCGAACCAGCCGGTCATGTCGCCCTTCATGGCCTCCCAATAGCCGCCGCCAGCGAAGCGCTTCGGCGGGGCGGTGGCGACGGCGATGAGCGCGGCGCGCATCGTGGCCCGCACCTTCGCAGGGTAGGAGTTCAACGCATCGCGCCCGGGCGATGACTGGGTCGGGTCGTCGGCCTTGTGCCGCTGGAAGTACACGATGTCGTGCGCGTCGTCAGGGGAAGGCCCGGTTCGTACGGGTGTCGGTTTCGGCGCCGGACGTTTCGCCTTCCGGCGGTCCCGGGGGTCAGGACTCACTTGCGCGGCCAGCGGCCGGCGTCAATCAACACGTCCGGAACCCTACGACGGTTGGTTGCGGACAGCCTCGAAGGCCTTGAGTGCCCGGTCGCCGGCGTCGGGGAGGCTACCCAGGTACTGCTGGGTGGTCGTGATCTGCCGGTGGCCAAGACGGTCCATGACCACCTTGAGGTCTGCGCCGCCAGCCAGCAGCCACGAGGCGTGCGCACCACGGAGATCGTGAAAGCGCACGCCGCTGCGGATTCCTGAACGCTCGACGGCCGGACGCCACACGCGCGTGCGGAACGTGTTGCGCGAGATCGGCGTACCAACGCTGGTCGAAAAGAGCAGATCGTCGTCCCGCTTGCCGTGGGCCAGCATGTGCTCGCGGATCGCGCGGCACAGCTCGGCCCCGATCATCACCTCGCGCTGCTCGTTGTCTTTCGGGTAGTCGCGGAATACGAAGCTCGATTCCGAACCGGTCACCTTGCGCGCAACCTCCAGTACAACTCCTCGCACCGTGATCACACGGGAACCGAAGTCGACGTCGGCCGGACGCAGCGCTGCCAGTTCGCCCCAGCGGACGCCGGTCTCGATCGCCACCAGCACCATCAGGCGGAACGCGTCTGGGATCTCCGCGAGCAGCGCCTCGAACTGCTCGGGCGTGATCGCCGTCTTCGGCTTCTTCACTAGCTTCGGCAACACCGTGTGACGGCACGGGTTGACCGGGATGACCTGGTCGATGACCGCGCGCTCGAAGATCGCGTGCAGGAAGGTGTGGTACTTGACGACCGACCGCGCGCTGAGTCCCGCAGCGCCGGCGCCATTCACCCACGCCTGCACCTCGGAAGCGGCGATGTTCGCCATCCGCATTCGGCCGAAGCGAGGGATGAAGTGCCTGTCGAGATTCGACTGGTAGGCCGCCAGCGTCGTCGGCTCCAGATGCTGCGCTGCCGGCCAATAGAACCGCTGGACGTAGCTGGCGAAGGTGATCTTGCGTCGGGAGCGGTCGGCGACGACGCCGCCCTCGGCCTCCTTCTCCAACCTGTCCGCGGCACGTTCCGCGTCTCGCTTCGTCGGGTAGCCGCCTCCGACCATCTGGCGGCCGTCGGGAGTGAAGTATGTGGCGTACCAGCGCACGGCGCCGGACGACGTCACACGGCGTTGCGCGTATGCCATCGAATGACCTCTGGGTTCATTTGTCGACCTCTGGGTTTTTCTTGGGTTTGGATCAAGATCCAAAAATGTCCGTCAAATGTCCGTCAGCCTCGCGCCGGTCCAGGCCTACTCGGGCCTGCTCCAACCGATTGGCTTAGGGGGTGTAAGCCCTTATGTTACAGGACGTGTGGCGTCCTGACGATCGGCGACCCAGCGGAGTCGAGGACCCCGAAAAGCGGCTAAATTTTGGGCTCATAACCCAGAGGTCGCAGGTTCAAATCCTGCCCCCGCTACTGTTGTGATCTCTCAAGAGATCGGCGACACCTTGAACCTATGGGTTCGGGGTTTTTCGCTGTTTTTGGGGCTGGTAGTTGGTGTGGGGGGTGAGGGTGAGCCGGCGGAGGAGTTCGCCGGTGGCGGCGTTGACGACGCGGATGTCGAGGTCTTGGACGAGCATGATGACGTGGGTTCGGGGCGTGGGTTCGTCCGATTCCGATGTGGTGTAGCCGGCTGTTGGGTCGCAGGGTGAGTACGCCGGAGTCGTCGATGCGGTCGTGGCGGATCCGGGTGTGGGTGTCGGAGTCGCGGCTGGCGGCGGGTAGCGCTTTGGGTAGGGCGGTGTAGCGGGCGGCGGGGGTGGCGCGTTGAGGTAGGGAGCGGTGTGGCCGGCGGTGGTTGTATTCGTTGGCGAATGCGTCGAGGAGTGTTTGTAGTTCGGCGAGGGTGGTGGGCTGGTCCGGTTGGGTGCGGAGCCACTTTTTGAGGGTTTGTTGGAACCGTTCGACCTTCCCGCAGGTGGTGGGGTGGTTGGGGCGGGAGTTTTTTTGGGTGACGTGCAGGCGGCGGAGTTCGTGCTCGAAGGTGTTGCGGCCGCCGCGGCCGCCGCGGCCGCCGGCGAGGCGGGTGGTGTAGACCATGCCGTGTCAGTCAGCGTGGACGCGGGGATCCCATGGTGAGCAACGGTTTGCCTGAAGGTAGCCGCGACGATGGGTCCACTGATGCGGGTATGTGCGCTGACGTGCAGCACGTAGCGGGTGCAGTCGTCGAGCCAGGTCAGGATTTCCACGTCGGGGGCGGGGTGGGTGTGGGTGGCGGCGAGCCGGTAATGGGTGAAGTCGGACTGCCAGGTCTCGTTCGGCATGGTCGCTTCAAACCGGACGTAGGAGGACTTGGGTCGCTTCTTCGGCGCTGGCATCACCAGCCCGGCGCGGGTCAGGTGTCGGCTGATCGTGGCCACTGACACGGTGGTGGCGTGATGGTGGGTCAAATGCCAGGCGATGGTGTCCGGCCCGGCGTCCAGCCCGGCCACGGCCAGTTTCTCGCGCAGCTCGATGATCAAGCTAACGGTGGACGGGTCGGTCGCCGTCGGTGAGGTCTTCGGGCGTCGGGACCGTGGCTGCAACGCCGCGTCCCCCTCGGCCACGTACCGCGCCTTGAGCTTGTAGACCCAGGACCGGTGAACGCCGTACCGCTGTGCGATCTCGGCGGGGCCCCCGCTACTGTGTGATGTCTCGGGACATCGACATGGCCCGGACCTGCGATGTGCAGGTTCGGGCTATTGCTTTGGTGGTGTGCCGGGGGCGACCGGTGGGTTGGTAGTTCCGGCGCGGGTCGATGATGAGGTCGCGCAGAAGCGCGCCGGTGGCGGCGTGGACGATGCGGACGTGCAGGTCGTGGACGAGCAACGTCCCAGCGATGGTTCCTTCGGGGGTCGGGAAAAGCTTAGGTGCGGCCCGGGGTGATCACGCCTGCTTCGTAGGCGAGGACGACGGCCTGCACTCTGTCGCGCAGGTCGAGTTTGGTCAAGATCCGTGTGATGTGGGTCTTGACTGTCGTTTCGCCGACAAAGAGTTCCTCGGCGATCTCGCGGTTGGACAGGCCCCGCGCGAGTAGCCGGAACACCTCGGCCTCGCGGGTGCTGAGCTGGTCGAGCCGCGTCGTGGGCGGGGATGTTCGTGAGGTCGCGAACTGTTCGATCAGTCGGCGGGTGATGCTGGGCGCGAGCAGCGCGTCGCCGTGGCTGACCATGTGCACGGCTGCGGCGAGTTGCTCGGGTGGAGCGTCCTTGAGCAGGAAGCCGCTGGCGCCGGCGTGCAGCGCGTCGTACACGTATTCGTCCAGGTCGAAGGTCGTCAGGATGAGTACCCGCACCTCGCGGGTGCGGGGGTCGGCCAATATCCGGCGCGTCGCCTCGATGCCGTCGATGCCCGGCATCTGGATGTCCATCAGCACCAGGTCAGGTCGCGTTGTTGTGGTGACGTCGACTGCCTCTTCGCCGGTGCTCGCCTCGCCGACGACCTCGATGTCCGGCTGCGTCGCCAGGATCATCCGGAAGCCCGCGCGGATGAGGTGCTGGTCGTCGGCAATCACCACGCGGGTCATGACGGCACCGCCTCGAGGACGACCTGCTGGATCGGAACGGGCGTCGCAACCGGTTGGGTTTGCGACAGCGGACTTTGGACACTGCGCAGCACTCCGAGCATCTGCCGCATCTGCATCATTGCCTGCCGGCCGGTCTGCTCGATAGCACGGATGGAGCTCGCCGCTCTCGGGTCGCCCGTGCCGACGAGTTCGCCGGCCGCGTCGGATTGGATGACCATCGTCGTGACGAGGCGGGCAACTAGCGTGTGCAGGTCGCGTGCGATGCGGGCCCGCTCGTCGTAGAGGGCAAGCAGCGCGCGGTCCTCGCGCTCCACGGCGAGCCGGGCTGCGGCGTCCTCGAGTGCCGATGTCAGTTCGCGCTGCTGGCGCATCAGGCGACCGACCATCCAGATCAGACAGGTCATCATGCCGCCACCGAAAGCGACCCCGGCGGGCGCGTGCTGCAGCACGGTCGCGCCAACAACCCCGGCGAGCATGACGCACAGGCCGGCGAGCGCGCGGTTCCTGGGCTGGTAGGCCGCGATCGTGTATCCGGCGACGAACAGCGTGTACGTGCCGACTACGGTTGCCCGACCCGGTGACGCGATCCCCCCCGACAGTGCGATCGTGAGCGCGCCGACCACGGCGAGAAACGCCAACGGAGCGCGCCGCCGAATCACACCCGCGAGGGCCATCACAGCAGCGGCGGCGACGTTGACCGCCAGCGGACCGGAGCGGTGCGGACTGGTCAGCGCCTCGGTCTCGAGAGCAACCAACCAGACACCGGCGAACACGGCGTCCACCGCCTGCGGCGTCCACCGACTCTTGCTGGATGAAGGGGTGCCCGAGATCGGCGCAGCCGTCGCAGCGACCGGTGTCGGCGGCGAAGCGGTCACAATCAAGGGCAGTCGCGCGTGCACCATAAAGCCGCCGCACGCGGTCGGACCAGCGCGCAGCTCGCCACCGTGAAGCGCGACGCGCTCACGCATCCCGACCAGGCCGTGACCCGGCACGGGCGCGGTGGTGGCTGGGTCAGCTGGGCCAGCGTCCTCGACCCGCACCTCGATGTCCTGGCCGCCGTAGGAGATCGACACATCGACCCGCGCGGACGGCGCGTGCTTGACCACGTTGGTCAACGCCTCCTGGACGATCCGGAACGCGGTGAGGTCAAGATCTGTCGGCAGCGCGACCCGCTCGCCCACCACCCGCACCCCCACCTGCAAGCCGCCGATCCGCAACCGCTCCATCAACAGCTCAACCTGGGCCAACCCCACCGCAGCGCTGGCGAACGAGTCGTCGCCACGCCGCAGCACACCGACCACGCGACGCAGATCCGCCAACGCGTCACGGCCCGAGGACACGACCGCACGCAACGCATCACGGGCGGCGGTCGCATCGCTGCCGGCAACGAGCCGCGCCGCGCCGGCCTGGATCACCATCACGCTCACGCAATGCGCCACCACATCGTGCAGCTCGCGCGCGACTCGCGCCCGCTCCTCGGCGACAACTCGCGCCGCACGGACCTCCTGCTCACGGCGCAGCCGCGACTCGGCGACCACCAGATCCCGCAACGAGCGTTCGCGGCGCTCGACGACCAGACCAGCAGCAGCAGGAAGCACCGCGACCGGAACCCACGTGAGCGCCACACCGAAGACCGAGAAGCCCGAATCTGCCGAGATCACAGTGCACGCCGCGAGCGCGTAGCCGAGCACGAAAGCCAGTGACCGTCGGTGCCGGTGATCAGTGCCGCGCCCGCCCACTGAATAGCATGTGAGCACGACCCCGGCTGTGATGAACGCACCTTGCGTGTCGTCGCCGACCCGTTGGTACACGATCACCGCCGTCAGCGCGACGAACGCCGCCAGCGCCGGTGCGCGACGACGCCACGCGACCGTCGTCGTGCACACCACAGCGGACGCCGCCGTGATCGGTACCCAATGGTCAGAGGTCAGCGTCGCCACGGCCCACAGCGCCCCACCGGTCAAACCCGCGGCGGCGATCACGTCGATCAGCACGGCACGGCGACGCAAGGTTCGCCGACCCCACGCAGGGAGCCCGCGAGTGCAGCTCATGGCGCGCAGCGTAACTCCGCCTCGGCGGCCAACACATCGTTCCCGCGAACGACGCCGCGTCCGACCAACCGACGACGCGAGATCGCCGCCCAGTCCACACGAATCGCTCGGCCGGACGACGCGGCCGCATACCGTGCCCTGCCAGCGTGAGCGCGACCGCCCACTTGAGAGGACCTCGACATGTCATCAAGCACGAGCCTCGAGCACCGCACCCCAACCGCAACCAGCACAGCGGCATCACGCTGGGAACCCTGGACAGGTATCGCCTTCCCGATCCTGTTCGTGGCCAGCATTGGCGCGAGCAACCCGCCCGCCGACACCGCATCCGACAAGACGTGGATCGCGGATTACACCGGACACGCGAACGATGCCAGGCACCTGGCGACGGGCCTGCTGCTGGTCTGCGCCGGTCTGAGCCTCGCGTCGTTCCTCACGGCGCTGTGGCGACGCATCCGCAACGCCGCCCCGGCAAGGTCATTCAGCCCGCTGCCGATCGTCGCCGCCGCCGCCTCTGCCGCGTGCATCTCCGCCGGCGGCGTAGTCATGGCAGCCGTCGCTGGCGGCGAACTGTTCGGCAAGTACCCGCTACCCGGCGCGGACATCCTGCGACTGAGCAACGACCTCGGCTTCGCTCTCGTCAGCGTCGGAGGGATGACCGCCGCCGCGCTCGCGATCGCCTGCCTGAGCGTTCAGGGACGCACCGCCGGAATCCTCGGCCGCAAGACATCGATCCTCGGCATCGTGGTCGCCGCCGTGCTGCTGGCCGCCGTCACCTTCATCCCCATCATCGCGGC
>JALZAI010000140.1 GCA_030948475.1 Actinomycetota bacterium | reverse complement strand
CCCCTATCTCGAACGGTCGTTCGAGCCAGCCTAGGCACGCAGCCGTTCCGGCCCGCTCCGACACGCCGCGCTCAGTTCCAGCACGTACCGTCGGCGCCATGTCGGTCTACAACCTGCGCAGCCGCCGTGCGGTGCGTCCGCACCCGATCTTCCTGGCGTTCGTCGCGGTGACCGTGGTGGGCGGCTGGCTGGCGTGGCAGTCCGGCGTTGCGCGGGGCTCGCGGCTCGGCGATTTCGGCGTGTTCCTGCTGGTGCTCGGCGGCTGGGTCGTCTCGCTGTGCCTGCACGAGTTCGCGCACGCCTACGCCGCGTACCGGGCCGGTGATCGCAGCGTCGAGGCGGCCGGCTACCTGACTCTGAACCCGTTCAAGTACGCGCACCCGCTGCTCTCGATCGTCCTGCCGCTGTTTTTCATCGTGCAGGGTGGCATCGGGCTACCTGGCGGCGCGGTGTACCTGCACCGGCACGCGTTCCGCAGCAAGCTCTCGCAGAGCGTGGCCGCGGCGGCCGGCCCGCTGATCAACGCGGTCTTCGCGGTCGTCCTGCTGCTGCTCGCCAAGGGTCACCTGAACGATCCGCACCCGCGCTTCTGGTACGGGCTGGCGTTCCTGGGCTTCCTGCAGGTCACCGCGACGGTGCTCAACCTGCTGCCGATCCCGGGTCTGGACGGCTGGGCGATCATCGAGCCGCACCTCAACCTGCAGACCGTCAGCACCGCCGACAAGATCAAGCCCTGGGGGATGCTCGGCGTCATCGTGCTGCTGCAGATCCAGCAACTGAGCACCGCGTTCTTCGACCTGGTGAACCGGCTCTACGAACTCACCGGCGCATCGGGGTACATGTGGCAGTTCGGGCACGAGTTCTTCAGGTTCTGGTCCAAGACCCCGTTCTGACCGGCTCGCCGCCCCGTGGCCCCCGGCTCGCGCGCAAATAGTGGTGGCTCTACTCCGCGCCGACCGACTCGAGCACCTCGTCGCTGACGTCGAAGTTGGCGTACACGTTCTGGACGTCGTCGGAGTCCTCGAGCGCCTCGACCAGCCGGAACACCTTGCGCGCGCCGTCCTCGTCCAGCGGAACCTGGACGCTGGGCAGGAACGAACTCTCCGCCGAGTCGTAGTCGATGCCGGCATCCTGCAGCGACGTGCGGACCGCCACCAGGTCGGTCGCCTCGGACACCACCTCGAATGCCTCGCCGAGGTCGTTCACCTCCTCGGCGCCGGCCTCGAGCACCGCGGTCAGCACGTCGTCCTCGCCGAGTTCGTTCTTCGGGACGATGACCACGCCTTTACGGCTGAACAGGTACGAGACCGAACCGGGGTCGGCCATCGAGCCGCCGTTGCGGGTCATCGCGGTGCGGACCTCGGACGCGGCGCGGTTGCGGTTGTCGGTGAGGCATTCGATGAGGACGGCGACCCCGCTCGGCCCGTAGCCCTCGTACATGATCGTCTGCCAGTCCGAGCCACCCGCCTCGACGCCGGAGCCGCGCATGACCGCGCGGTCGATGTTGTCGATCGGGACGGAGTTCTTGCGCGCCTTCTGGATCGCGTCGTACAGCGTCGGGTTGCCGTCCGGGTCACCGCCGCCGGTGCGCGCCGCGACCTCGATGTTCTTGATCAGCTTCGCGAACAGCTTGCCCCGCTTGGCGTCGATGACCGCCTTCTTGTGCTTGGTAGTGGCCCATTTGCTGTGCCCGCTCATACCCTCATGCCCGACCGTGCCTCACCATCTCGCAGAAGTACGCGTGAATACGCCCGTCCCCCGTGAGTTCTGGATGGAAAGACGTGGCCAGCAGGTGCTGCTGGCGAACCGCGACGATCCTACCGGCGGCACCGGTGGTACTGCCCGCGCTCACCCGACCGAGAGCCATCGCGGCGGGCCCGAGCTCCTGCACCCAGGGTGCCCGGATGAACACCGCGTGCACCGGGCCGCCAGCGATCTGGTCAAGGTCGACGGCCGCCTCGAAGGAGTCCACCTGCCGCCCGAACGCGTTGCGGCGCACCGACATGTCGATACCGCCGATCGTCTCGTCGAGCGGCGAGCCCCCGTCATCGATCCGGTCGGCGAGCAGGATCATGCCGGCGCACGCCCCATAGGTCGGCAGCCCGCCCGCAATGCGGGTGCGCAGCGGCGCCATCAGCTCGAAGATCCGGGCCAGCTTGACCATCGTGGTCGACTCGCCGCCGGGCAGCACCAGCCCGTCGATCCGGTCGAGTTCGGACGCCCGGCGCACCGGGACCGCGTCGCAGCCGGCCGCTTCCAACGCGCGAGCCTGTTCGCGCACGTCCCCCTGCAGTGCGAGGACCCCTACCCTGGGCCGCTGCACGGTCCCCCTTCTCCGGCGAGTGGCGACTTATCGCGCGGGTGGCGACTTGTATACCTCGCCACTCGGCGCGGAGGTCCCACTCGCGAGGAGGAGCTACCAGCCGCGCTGGGCCAGGCGGTGCGGCTGCGCGACGTCCTCGACATTGATGCCGACCATCGCCTCGCCTAGGCCGCGCGAAACCTTCGCGATGACGTCCGGGTCGTCGAAGAACGTGGTCGCCTTGACGATGGCCTCGGCCCGCTGCGCCGGGTTGCCGGACTTGAAGATGCCCGAGCCGACGAACACACCCTCGGCACCCAGTTGCATCATCATCGCCGCGTCGGCCGGCGTCGCGATGCCGCCGGCGGTGAACAGCACGACCGGCAACTTGCCGAGCGTGGCCACCTCGCGCACCAGCTCGTAGGGAGCCTGCAGCTCCCTGGCAGCGACGAACAGCTCATCCTCGACCAGATTCTGCAGCCGCCGGATCTCGGCCCGGATCGCGCGCATGTGCGTCGTGGCGTTGGATACGTCGCCGGTCCCCGCCTCACCCTTGGAGCGGATCATCGCCGCGCCCTCGGTGAGCCGGCGCAGCGCCTCACCAAGATTGGTCGCACCGCAGACGAAGGGGACGGTGAACGCCCACTTGTCGATGTGGTTCGCATAGTCCGCCGGCGTGAGCACCTCAGACTCGTCGATGTAGTCGACGCCGAGCGACTGCAGCACCTGGGCCTCGACGAAGTGCCCGATCCGCGCCTTGGCCATCACCGGGATAGACACCGTCGCGATGATGGCCTCGATCATGTCCGGGTCGCTCATCCGCGACACCCCTCCCTCGGCGCGGATGTCGGCGGGCACTCGTTCGAGCGCCATCACGGCGACGGCTCCGGCGTCCTCGGCGATCTTGGCGTGCTCGGGGGTGACCACGTCCATAATCACGCCGCCCTTGAGCATCTCGGCCATCCCGCGCTTGACGCGCGAGGTGCCGGTGGAATGGTCGGTGTTGCTCTGCTGCTGATCGGACATAAATCCGATTCTACGAGCCCGCCGGCGCCTGCCGGGCCGTGAGCGGCAAGCCATGCGGGCTCCGGTGGCCTGGCGACTATCCGAGCCGGGTGCCGTTCGCGACCAGCACGACCCAGGCGCCGCCCGGTCGCAGGAAGATCGGCTTGCCCTTGCTGTCCGCGAACCGGGTCGCGCCGGTGTAGTGCTTGCGTTGCCAAGTCCCGTAGATGCGCTTGCCGTCGCGGAACACCACGACGCCGCCCTTGCCGATGGTGTGGGTGAACTTGGACGGGTTGTGGTTGACGTCGATGTCCTTGTAGTAAGTCGTCACGCTGCAGAACTGGACGATGACATTCGGCGTCGAGATGAACTTCCCGGACGCGGTGTGCTGCAGCGAGCCGTCGATGTAGCGCGCATAGCGGTTGATCTTCGGGAAGTAGTCGAAGGCCACCGGCGTCGAGCCGACGGTCGTGCGCACGTGCCGCCCGGGGCCGCGCCCCTTCAGAACTGCCGAGCCCGCCGACCACCGGTAGCCGACGTAGCGCGCCTTCGGTGACCTGAGCTGCTTCGCGATCGTGTACAGGTTGGCCTGCAGGTTGTACGGGGCAAAGCGATTGCCGTCGCGCTGAAAGCCCGGGCCGCCCTTGTCGTTGATGTCGGCCTTGAGCGGCGAGCGGTGAAGCACCGAGAGCGGATTGCGCGCGCCCCCGGAGGCCACATAGGCGATCGGGCCGTACGAGCCCAGCAGTTCGGGATCGCTCGCCCGGGTGCTGCGCACCGCCTCGACGCTCGGCAGCTTGGAGTTGAACACGGCGAGCAGCCGGGTCAGACCTCCTTCGACCTGCTCGATGTAGACGACGTCGGCCTGGTCGATATTCAGCTGCGGACGTCCGTGGGCGGTGTCGTCGATCTTGACAGCGACCACTCCGTGCGCGTTGGGCTTGCCCCCGGTCAACGGGCCAACGGCCAGCGGGCGCGGCGGCTTCTTCGGCTTGGGCGCCGGCTTGGAACCCTTCGCCGTCGACGAGGGCGCGGGCGAGGTCTTGGGAGTCGGCGTGGGCGCGGCGGATTTCGTCGAGTGGCTGCTGCCACTGCACCCGGCGAGTACGAGCAGCGCCGCGGTGGCGCACACGAACGCGGCGGGGCGGGGGCTGCGGATCATGAAACCTCCTTCGGGTCTCGTCCGGCGGAGTCGTCGTCTCGAAAACTACGACGCGTTCGGGCCGGGAGTGGTACGCGCGCCGTCGTCAGGAGGCACGGTGTCGTCGATGTCGAAGAACTGGGGCATTTCAGCATTCCCGGCCAAACGCAGCATACGGGGCATACGCCGTGCACGGAGCGCCCGGGTGTCGCGCACTGCGTCGTTGTAGAAGCGCCGGGCAAGCTGCACCCGGACGGCGGCCTCGCGCAGCTCGGCGGCCGCCTCCGGGGCGATCGTCGCGCCGCTGCCCGCGAGGTCGAGGACGGCGCGGCCCACGGCGTTCTCGGCCGCTTGGCGGGTGCCGACCGGATCCGGATCGAGCGCAGCTTCCGCGGCGGCCTCGCGCTCGCGCCGCTCGGCCGGATCGAGTCCGTTCTCAGGCGAGTCCGCGACGTGCATCAGGGCGGCCGAGCGGCGCACCAGCTGGGCGTCGAGCGCGGCGCGGGCCGCGTCCACCCGCGCGTGCAGGCGATCGAGGCGCGTGAGGGTGAACGTGGTCCACATCGACAGCAGAACGGCCGCCGCCACCGCGACGACCAGCCAGATGACGGCAAGCATCGCGGCCAACCCTAGACGGTGGTGCCCGGCGTTCGGCCGTACCCAGGCAGGATCCCAGCCCCGGCGATCGCCAGTTCGTACACCCGCAGAATGGCCTGCGCCACCACCGTCCAGTCGTAGGGGCGGACCGCGCGAACGCCGGCGGCGGCGAGCTTCGCCCGCAGTTCCGGGTCGTCCAGGGTGGCCGAAAGGGTGGCCGCAAGCGCCACGCCGTCGCCCGCTGGGAACAGCGCGCCGGCCGCGCCGCCGTCGAGCACCCGGCGGAACGCCTCCAGGTCACTGGCGACGATCGCGGTGCCGGCGGCCATCGCCTCGAGCAGGATCACCCCGAAGCTCTCCTGCCCGGTGTTGGAGGCGCAGTACACGTCCACGCTGCGCAGCATCCGGGCCTTGTCGGCGTCGCTCACCTGTACGAGCATGTCGATGCGCGCGGCCACCCGCGTAGGCAGGCGGGCGAGGAAGGCGTCGGCCTCGCCGCGCCCGGCCACCAGCAGCCGCAGCCCCGGACGGTGCGCGACCAGCCGGTCGAGCGCGTCGACGAGGACGTCCATGCCCTTGCGCGGCTCGTCGTAGCGGCCGATGAAGCCGATCGTGCCGCCCTCGCGCGGATATCCCGGAAGGGGCGCGGCGCTGGCGAAGCGCGCAATAGCGACGCCGTTCGGGATGACGACGGCGTCGGCGTCGAGATGCTCCACGATCACATTCCGCGCGGCCGGCGAGACGGCGATGCGCCCGCTCAACTTCTCCAGGAATGGCTGCAGGACGCTGTCGAACATCGCCAGGAAACGCGAACGAGCGGTGGCTACGTGGAAGGTCGCCACCAGTGGCCCGTCGTGGATCATGCAGGTCAGCAGCGACAGGCTCGGTGGGGCCGGCTCGTGGACGTGGACCACATCGAAGGCCCCGTCGCGCAGCCAGCGGCGCACCCGGGCCGCCGACACCACCCCGAACTGGAGCCGCGCGACCGAGCCGTTGTACGGTATCGGGACCGCCTTGCCGGCCGTCACCACATACGGAGGCAGGCCCGGCGAGTCCTCGTCGCCTGGCGCCAGGACCGAGACCGCGTGACCGAGGACGATGAGTTGCTCGGCGAGGTCGCGCACGTGTGCCTGCACGCCTCCGGGGATGTCCCAGGAGTACGGGCAGACGATCCCGACGCGCATCAGCGCGCGTTCACCCGGGCGGGCTCGCGCGCCGGCAGGTCGGCCAGCCACAGTCGTTGCAGCATGTGCCAGTCGGCCGGGTGCGCCGCGATCTCCTCGGCGAACCGATCGGCGACCGCCTGCGTCCCGGCCGTCACCCGCTGGCGCAGCGAGCCCTGCGGCAAGGCCACGGCCGGGTGGATGCGATGGCCCCACCCACCCGCGGTGAACCAGAGGCCGACCGGGAGCAGCGCCGCTCCCGTGGTGGCGGCGAGCAGCGCCGGTCCGCCCGGCATGCGGGCGGGCTCGCCGAAGAACTGCACCTCGATGCCGCTGCGGGACAGTTCGCGATCGGCGACCAGACAGACGGCCCGGTTCTGGTTCAGCCGCTGCCTGAGCACGTCCGCGGGCGGTTGCGCGCCGCCGGTCAGCGGCAACACCTCAATGCCCAGGCTCTCGCGGTAGGCGACGAAACGGTCGTAGAGCGACGCCGGCTCGAGCCGCTCGGCGACGGTCGTGAACGGGCCGTGCTGCGCGACGAGCCAGACGCCTGCGACGTCCCAGTTGCCCTGGTGCGGCAGGGCGACGACGGCGCCGCGGCCCCGGTCGAGCGCGGCAGCAAGGTGCTCGGCGCCGGTCGCGTCAATCCGGGCAAGCAGGTCCGCGGGCGCCATCTTCGGCAGGCGGAAGGTCTCGAGCCAGTAGCGCGCGTACGAACGC
>JALZAI010000135.1 GCA_030948475.1 Actinomycetota bacterium | reverse complement strand
GATAATAGGCCATTATCCGGTAGATCGATCAACTTTCGTGTAGGCTGAGCTGGGCGAACAGTCAGCGCTGGCCACCGCGAGACGCGCACGTTATCCGGTACATCAACCGGCGGTGCCGCCACCAAACACGCCGCCACCAAACACGCCGCGACGCGAACCACATCCCACATCCGCGCGCTGTGGAGCCGGGCGACGGGCAAAACGGCCAGGATTGACGTTAAAGCGTGGGCGTGGCCTCTATCACAAACGGACGACCGTCTGCGATAGACCCACGCACCGTCCGCGGCGAGGCACCGTTCCCGCCGGCCGCAGTCTCACAAATCTCGTCACGAAATCGACGCGACGGAACAGCCCGATAGGCCCGGGTTTCGATAGGGTCCAGTTGTGGCACACAAGATCGCGTACGTGTCAAAGCCTGAGGTCGCCTGCACAGATGTCCGAGGTCCCCTGCACGCGTGATGCATAGCGGCGGCGTGGTGAGGGTTCGACTACTCGGAAGAGGGGTGTGTCATCGGGTGGCGAGAAACTCCGGTGCCCGCCGTGCACGCCCGGTTCTAGCCTCGCCTGGTGCCTGATCCGATCTTCGAGCATCCTCGGCTGGTTGCGATCTATGACGCGCTCGATCCCGACCGCAGTGATCTCGACGTCTACGCCGCGATCGCCAGCGAGCTGGGCGCGCGCCACGTTGTGGATCTGGGCTGCGGGCCGGCACGTTCGCGCTTCAGCTCGCCGACTGCGGCCCGGCGGTGACGGGCGTCGACCCTGCTGTCAATGTCCGAATTTTCTGCACAGATGTCCGAGGTCGTCTGCACGGGCTCGCGGGGGTGGGTGTGCGATGTGGTGCGAGCGCTGATCGGGTGGCGAGCAGGGAGCGAGCAGAGAGCAAGATGTAACGCTATGCCCTCGGGCCACACACAGACGTCTCCGGTCGCACAGTTCAGGTACGACCCCGTCCTGGCGGGCCGCGCGCACCGCGCGCTCGAGCTGGCCGTGGCTCGGTGGCGTGAGCACGCAGCGCTGCCGTTCGATCCGCCGTACGACGTCTCGGCTGATCTGGAGGCGTTCATCGGGCCAGCGCAGGCCTACGTGGTCGAGGTTCTGGCGTGGATGCGAGGACTCGACGACTACTACCTGGGGAACGAAGAGGGTCTTACCGCTCGGCCGGGCTATGAGAAGGCCCGCTCCCAGATGACGGTTTTGTTGCACGGTGCGCGATTCGCGGTAAACAAGAGCTTGCACGTCCTGGTCACCCCGGTCCGCATGCCGGCGGTCCAGCTTCGCGGAGTGGGGACGTTCGGGCCGCCGCTGCAGGAGCCCGTAATCCCGCCGGCGATCTACTTGTGGCCAGACCTCTCCGATCTGCCGGTCGACGACAAGGAGAACCTGAAGCGGCGCGAAGCGTACGGAGCCCGGTACAGCCATCAGCCGGTTGGCGCGACGATCGACGAGCTCGCGGCTTGGTTCGACACTTGGAAGCCCTAGGCGCTTGGGTTCGACGCATCGTGGCGATTCATCGGCGTGATCACGGGCTCTGCATCCCGGCATCGATCGACTACCGGAGCAACTGCCCTCGAGGCTGGCTCGCGGGGTCCCAGCCGAACCGAGTCGCGCGATAACATACGTTATCCGGCAAGACTGGCTATGATCTTCGGGAGCGAGCTGGGCGGACACCGCGCAACGCGCGTCGTTCGTTTCCTGGTTATCTGGCAACTTGGAGGACGGGCATGGATTCGGCCGTCGCGGACGCCCTGGGAACGACTCACCCACTCACCTGTGACCTTCAGCGATATTTGGCGGGGAATCTTCAGCGATAAGTGGCGCACCGCCTCAAGGTCATCAGGTGATGCGGTCCCGGCGGTCAGGTCAGGGTTGCCCGATGCGCCGCTGCAAGATTGCCAGGACGCGGTCGGGGTCGTCGGGACTGAAAGCGGGCTTGACCTTGCCGCCTAGATCGAGCACCACCAGCGTGTTCTTACGAGGTCGGCTTGTGTCGAGGGGTAGCCAGTAGCCGGGGTGCGCTGTACCCCAGCCTCGACCCTTGCCTGTCAGCCAGCCCATCGGCCGCG
>JALZAI010000134.1 GCA_030948475.1 Actinomycetota bacterium | reverse complement strand
GCCCCGCCCTACCCCGGACCCACGCCGCCGCCCCGGCCAACCCAGCAGCCCGTCCCCCAGCCGCCCTACGGTGCTCCGGCGCGCCGCCCGCGCGCGAGCCTCGTAGTCGACCAGACCAATGAGCGATTCGACCTGCGCCCGGGCAGCAACGTCATCGGCCGCGGTTCGGAGGCGGACCTGCGCCTCGTCGACGAGGGCGTCTCGCGCCGCCACGTCGACATCCAGTTCGACGGCGCGCGTGCGACGATCTACGACTTGGGTTCGACCAACGGCACCAGCGTCAACGGCCACGAGGTCGGCAGCCATGTACTACGACACGGTGACGTGCTGCGGATCGGGCACACCCGCATCGCGTTCCACCAGGAGCAACAATGAGCAAGCGCCGCGCGGCTCGGACATGAGCGCGTGAACTCGGCCCTGGCCCTGCAGCTGATGCGCTTCGGGTTCCTCGCGCTGTTGTGGCTGTTCGTGTTCGCCGCGATCCGGGTGATCCGCGGCGATCTGCGGACCGCCGGGCAGCCGCGCGTCGCCCACCCGCCACCTGCCCGTCGGAAGGGCTCGAAGGAGCCGCGCCAACCCGCGCCGTCGCGGGGCCCGAGCCAGCTCATCGTGACCGAGGGCGGCCTCTCCGGCACCCGGATCGGGCTGACGGGCGCGCCCGTCCTGATCGGACGAGCCAACGACTCGACGCTGGTGCTCACCGACGACTACGCCAGCACGCGGCACGCGCGTATCAGCGAGCAGGACGGCACGTGGGTGGTCGAGGACCTGGGTTCGACCAACGGCACCTACCTGGGCCAGCGCAAGCTGGACGGCCCTGCGCAGCTGGAGGTCGGCGTCCCGCTGCGCATCGGTAAGACCGTCCTGGAGCTCCGGTAGCCGTGGCGTTGATCCTGCGCTACGCGGTGCGCTCGGACCTCGGCCTGGTTCGGGGCAACAACGAGGACTCCGTGTACGCCGGCCCGCGCCTGCTCGCCATCGCCGACGGCATGGGCGGTCATGCCGCCGGCGAGGTCGCCAGCAAGATCGTTATCGGAACGCTCGAGCCGCTCGATGACGACCGCGCTCCGCGAGATCTCATTGCGTCGCTACGGGACAGTGTCATCGAGGCCAATCAGCGCATCGCCGACGCGGTCGAACACAACGCCAACCTCGACGGCATGGGCACCACGTTGACCGCGCTGCGGTTCGTCGGGTCGCACGTTGGCCTGGTCCACGTCGGCGACTCCCGCGCGTACATGCTGCGAAACGACCTGCTGACGCAGATCACGCACGACGACACCTACGTCCAGTACCTCGTGGACTCCGGCAAACTGACGCCGGACGAGGCGAAGGACCACCCCCGCAAGTCCGTGATCCTGCGAGCACTGCGCGGCGCCGAGATCGAGCCGGACGTCTCCATCCGCGAGGCGCGCGCGGGGGATCGGTACCTGCTCTGCTCGGACGGGCTGTCCGACGTCGTCTCGAGCGACACGATTGCCGAGACGCTGCGCATTGCCGATCCGCAGGAGTGCGCCGACCGGCTGGTCGATTTCGCCCTCCGCAGCGGCGGCCCGGACAACGTCACCGTGATCGTCGCCGATGTCGTCAACGCCAGGCCCGGCGACGTCATCGACGACATGCCCGTCGTCGCCGGCGCGTTCGTCGACCCCTCGGCCGCCGATGTCCCGGGGACCGACAGCCCCGCCGAGCGGGCCGCGCACATCTCCCGCGCGCAGCCGACTTCGAACACTGCCACCGGGGCCGACGATCGGCCGCGCCGGCGGCGCTGGACCGGTCCGGTCATCGTCCTAGGCGTGCTGCTTCTGCTCGGCGTCGGACTCGGGGGCACCTACGCCTGGGCGCAGACCCAGTACTACGTGGGACGTGCCGGCGGCGAGGTGGCGATCTACCGGGGCGTGAACACGTCCTTCGGACCGCTGAAGTTCTCCGAGATCTACCAGAACACCGACCTCAAGCTCGCCGATCTCAACCCGTCCTGGCGACAGCAGGTCGAGTCCGGGATCACGGCCAACGATCAGCTCGACGCCCACGACATCGTGACTCGGCTGCACGACGAGCGAAAGCCGCTGTGCCGACCAACGCCGAGCCAACCAACGCCGAGCCAACCAACGCCGAGCCAGCCCACGGCGACGAGCACCCCGTCGACCCCGACAACCGCGACCCGGCGGGCGACCGGGCGCAGCGTCTCGACATCTCCGACCCGGACCGGAGTCTCGGCAACGCACGCGACGTCCACCGCGTCGGCCGCGACGACGGCAGCTACGACGTCCAGCACAACAGCAACGGCGGTCTCGACGTCCCCGTCCGGGTCATCGACCGAATCGGGGTGCCGCAACCCATGACCGTCGCGCCGCCCCGGTACCCGACCCGCCGCAATTCCGAGCTGCTGCTGCTGCTGTTCGCCGTGCTGATCGTTGTCGCCGCGGAGGCCGCCGTCGAGGCGACTCGGGATGGGCACTTCTCCAGCCACTTGATCACCTATGCGGCCGTTCCGATCGGCGTCGGGCTGGTCGCGCACCTGGTGATCCGCCGCGTCGCGGCCTACGCCGACCCGCTGCTGTTGCCGATAGCGGTGCTGCTCAACGGTCTCGGGCTGGTGATGATCCACCGCTTGGATCTCGGGCTCAAACAACAGGCCGACCAGAACGGCGACGCGTTCAGCGCCGCCGCGCCGACGCAGGTGTTGTGGACGGCGATCGGCGTCGCGTTGTTCGTCGGGCTGATCGTGCTGATCCGCGATCACCGCGTCCTGCAGCGCTACGCCTACACCCTCGCGCTGATCGGGCTGGTGTTCCTGCTGCTCCCGACGATCCTGCCGGCGCGCTTGTCCGAGGTGAACGGCGCGCGCATCTGGATCCGGCTGGCCGGCTTCTCGATCCAGCCCGGCGAATTCGCCAAGATCCTGCTGACCATCTTCGGCGCGGCCTACCTGGTCGCCAAGCGCGACGTGCTCTCGCTGGCTGGACGCCGGATCGGCTTCTCACTGGGCAGGCGCTTCGTCGGCTTCGACCTCCCGCGTGGACGCGACTTCGGTCCGGTGCTCGCCGCCTGGCTGATCTGCATCGCGGTCCTGGTACGCGGTCACGACCTGGGAACGTCCTTGCTGTTCTTCGGTCTGTTCATCGTGCTGCTCTACGTCACGACCGAACGGGTCAGCTGGGTGATCATCGGCGTGCTGCTGTTCGCGGCCGGCGCCTACGTTTCCTACCAGCTGTTCGGGACGGTGCAGACGCGCGTCGGAGTCTGGCTGCACGTATTCGACGCCGCCCACGACGACAGCGGCTACCAGCTGCGGCAGTCGCTGTTCGGGCTGGGCACGGGCGGCATCTTCGGCACCGGCCTCGGCGCGGGGCATCCGGAGCTGGTGCCGCTGCCTGCGACGGACTTCATCGTCTCCTCGTTCGGGGAGGAGACCGGGCTGTTCGGAATCGTGGCGATCCTGATGCTGTACGTGCTGTTCGTCGCGCGGGGACTGGCCAATGCCCTGTCGGTACGCGACGCGTTCGGCAAGCTGTTCGCGACCGGCCTGTCCTTCTTGGTGGCGCTGCAGCTGTTCGTGGTTATCGCCGGCGTCACTCGGCTGCTGCCCGAGACCGGGCTGACCACGCCGTTCCTGTCCTACGGCGGCTCGTCACTGCTGGCGAACTGGGTGCTACTGGCGCTTCTGCTGCGCGTGTCGGACGCGGCGCGCCGTCCCGCGCCGACGCCGCCCACCCGTCCCGCGGCGGAGAAGGTAGGGGTGCCCGCGTGAACCGCTCGATCCGCAAGGTCGCGGTCGCACTCGTCGTGCTGCTCGCCGCGCTGTTCGTCAATCTCAACTTCGTGCAGGTCGTCAAAGGCAGCGAGCTGCGCAACGACCAGCGCAACAAGCGGGTACTGCTCAACGAGTACGCCAGCCCGCGCGGTGACATCAACGTCCAGGGCAGCGCCGTGGCACACTCCACGGTGACCAAGGACGAGCTGAAATATCTGCGTGTCTACCCGCAGGGCCGCCGCGACGCCGCGGTCACCGGCTACTACTCGTTCATCTACGGCACGAGCGGCATCGAGAGCGCCGAGGACGGCGTGCTGTCCGGCAACTCCGACAAGCTGTTCAGTTCGCGGGTGAGCGACGTGCTGACCGGCCGCAACCCGCGCGGCGGCAGTGTCGAACTGACCCTGGACCGGGCGGCCCAGCAGGCGGCATTCGACAACCTGGTCAAGGACAACAACGGCAAGGCGCGGGCTGGCGCCGTCGTGGCGATCGACCCTGCGACGGGGGCGATCCTGGCTGCGGTCAGTTCACCGTCCTTCGATCCGTCCACGCTGAGCTCGCACAACTCTCAGGAAATCCAGCGGGCCTGGGCGGCGTTGAACCCGCGCTCGCGGTCGAGCCCGCTGATAAACCGGGCGTTCCAGCAGCGCTACCCGCCGGGCTCGACCTTCAAGGTGATCGTGGCGGCAGCGGCCCTGAAGGCCGGTATCACCCGCGGCACGCACCTGATCGCGCCCAACGGGTACTACCCGGAAACCGGCCGGACCGGCCCGTGCAGCGGCACGAATTCGGCGTGCGTGCAGAACTTCGGCGGCGAGAAATGCGACAACGGCAAGACCGCCACGCTGCAGTTCTCGCTGGCCAAGTCGTGCAACACCACCTTCGCCGCGCTCGCGGTGGAGAAGCTGGGAGGCCAGCAAATCGCGAACGAGGCCACGCTGTTCGGCTTCGACAGTCCGACCCCGCTGCAGGTTCCGCTGGACGTCGCAGGTTCCACCGTGGGTACCACGGCTGACCTCACTCGCAACGGCTTCCTGGCCCGCACCGCGTTCGGCCAACAGGACGTCGCGATGACGCCGCTGCAAGGTGCGATGGTCGCGAGCGCCGTGGCCAACGACGGCATCCTCATGCAGCCCTACCTCGTCGATAAGGAGGTGGCCCCGAACCTCTCGGTGCTGCACAAGACGGCGCCGACCCAGCTGAGCCAGGTGCTCGATCCCAACCTCGCCCGTGAGATGCAGACGATGATGGGAGCAGTCGTCACTGAGCCCGAGGGGACCGGCCATCCAGCGGCCATCACCGACATCTCGGGTGTCGCCGTCGGCGGCAAGACGGGCACCGCCGACACCGGACGAACCCTTGCCAACGGCAAGGCCGAGCCGCCGCACGCGTGGTTCATCGGCTATGCGATGCACAACGGCGTGCCGAAGATCGCCGTCGCGGTGATCATTGAGAACGGCGGCGTGCAGGGCAACGAGACCACCGGCGGTGAGGCGGCGGCTCCGGTCGCCAAGGCCGTCATGGAGGCCTATCTGAAGGCACACCCCGGAGGTTGACCGGCGAGTAACCGATCGGCGAGCACACTCGAGAATACGAATAGGAGCAGGTGAGGATTCATCCATGACCCAGTCGCGACTGGTCGGCGGCCGGTACGAACTCGGCGAGCTCATCGGCTACGGCGGCATGGCCGAGGTGCACCGCGGGCGGGACTCGCGGCTCGGCCGGGACGTCGCGATCAAGGTGCTGCGTCCCGACCTCGCCCGCGACCCGTCGTTCCTGAACCGGTTCCGGCGCGAGGCGCAGGCCGCGGCCGGGCTCAACCACCCGTCTATCGTCTCGGTCTACGACACCGGCGAGGACAGCACCGTTGACGGCGCCATTGCGCCGTACATCGTCATGGAGCACGTCGAGGGACGCACGCTGCGCGACATCCTCAAGGCCGAGGGACGGCTCCCGGTCCGCCGCGCGATGGAGATCGCCGCGGACGTGTGCGGTGCCCTCGACTTCAGCCACAAGAACGGGCTCATCCACCGCGACGTCAAACCCGCCAACGTCATGATCACCGAGGCCGGGGCGGTGAAGGTGATGGACTTCGGCATCGCCCGCGCGATCGCCGACAACTCAGCGACGGTCACCCAGACCGCGAACGTCATCGGCACCGCGCAGTACCTGTCCCCGGAACAGGCCCGCGGGGAGAGCGTCGACGCCCGCTCGGACGTCTACTCCACCGGCTGCCTGCTCTACGAACTGGTCACCGGAGTCCCACCTTTCCAGGGCGACTCGCCGGTCGCAGTGGCCTACCAGCACGTGCGCGAGAACGCGTCCACCCCCTCGTCGCGGGTTCCCGAGTTGCCGCGCGCGCTGGACTCGATCGTGATGAAGGCGCTGGCCAAGAACCAGCTCAACCGCTACCAGTCGGCGGGCGAGATGCGTACGGACCTGCAGCGCGCGCTGGCCGATCAGCCGGTCGCTGCCGAGTCGGTGATGACTGACGCCGAACGGACCCAGTTCATTGCCCGCACGCCGCCCCCGCCGGTCGTCCTGCCGCCCCGCGACAGCTCGGCCGAGACGGACGAGCACCCGTCCCGCACCGGGCTCGTCTGGGCGGCGATCGTCGTCGCGCTGCTCATCGTAATCGGCACCGGCATCTTCTTCATCTACCACTACGGCGGCTCGAAGAGCACACCTCCCGCCCCGAAGAAGGTCGGCGTCCCGACGGTGATCGGCGACAGCCCGGCGAGCGCCGCCGCGAAGTTCCGGAACGTGAATCTGAAGTTCGCCCCGGATCCGACGGGCAACACGACGAACGGACCGTGCGACGACGGGTCGACGCCGAAGCAGGACGGCGGCGTCTGCAAGCTGCTCGACCGCAACCAGCAGAATGTCGCGGTGGGCTCGCAGATCGACACCGGCACGACGGTCTTCTACCAGACCTATGTGCAGGCCAAGGTCAACGTTCCTTCCGTCGAGGGCAAGTCCTTCTCCGACGCGGTGAACACGCTCCGGACCGCCGGACTCGGCGCAGTGCGGAAGAACGTGAACAGTGACACCACGCAAGGCCAGGTCCTCAAGCAGAACCCGCAGGTGAACACCGCAGTTGCGAAAGGGAGCCGGGTCACCCTGACGGTGTCGACCGGCAAGCTCAAGCTGCCGGACGTGACCGGCACGACGGACGGAAAGGCCCGCAATATCCTCAACGGCAAGGGCTTCACCGACGTTCAATCCGGGCAGACCACGACGACGCGCGACCAGAGCAAGGACGGCCTGGTCGCCAGGGAGGACCCGACGCCGGGCCTCGCCTATGCGCCGTCGACGACGAGAATCAACCTGACCCTCTACCGCTACGTCGCGCCGCCACCGCCCCCGCCGAGCTGTACCACCGAGACTCCGACGCCGACAACGACGACCCAGCCGCTAGGCTCGCCGAGCCCCACCGGATCGTTGACGCTGACGATCACTCCGGCGCCGACCTCGACGCTGCCCCCCTGCGGCTCGGGCTAGCTGGCTCGTCCGAGCCTCGCTGCGCGAATTCGGTTCGGCGCTGGAATGTCTCAGCCCGATGACATTGGTTCGCTTGCTTCGCTCTCTCACACGTGCGCCTCGGCCGGCAGCGTCACGACCGCGTGCAGACCGGCCTTGCCGTCCGGACGCGCGCCGAGGCGGATTGTGCCGCCGTGTGCGCGGACCAGCTCGCGCACAATCGGCAGCCCGAGGCCGCTGCCGCCGGACTCGCGCGAGCGCGACGCCTCGAGCCGGTAGAAGCGATCGAAAACCCGCTCCCGCTCTGCTGGCGGAATCCCCGGCCCGTCATCGGTGACGGTGAGGGTGATTGCGCGCGCGCCGTCGGCGATGTTGAGGCTTACCTCGGTGGCGGCGTAGCGGATGGCGTTGTCCACCAGGTTCACGACGACCCGCCGCATTGCGTCTTCGTCGCCATCGAGTGTCGTCTCCGACAACGGCGCCACCCGCACCGGCACCCGCGCTGTTCGGTAACCGCCGGCGACGGTCTCGACGAGCTCGTCGAGGCGCACCTGTTCGTGTCGGCGCGCCATGCGCGGCGCCTCGTCCATGCGCGCGAGGGCGAGCAGGTCGCCGACCAGGCGGTCCAGGCGTCCGACGTCGACGAGGACCTCGTCGATGAAGCTCGGCCAGTCACCGTCCGGACCGATCCGTTGGGTGACCTCGAGCTGCACGCGCAGCGAGGCCAGCGGAGAGCGCAACTCGTGGGCGGCGTCGCCGACAAACGTCCGTTGGCGGGCCGTCGCCGCGTCGATGCGATCGAGCATCGCGTTGAGGGTGACCGCTAGCCGGTTGATCTCGTCCTGCGCGCCGGGCACGGGCAGGCGCTGGTCGGCCAGCCCGGCCGCGGTTATGTCGGCGGCACCGTGGCGTAGCGCCGCGACCGGGCGCAGGGTGAGCTCGACCACGAAGTACGTGGCCAGCCCCATCAGGAGCACGGCCAGCGGCCCGCCGATCAGGGCAGCGCGGGTGAGCACCCGGATGCTGTCGTCGACGCGGGACAGGTCGGTAACCACCAGGACGGTGCGCGAGCGCTCCTTCTGGGCCAGTACCCGCAGTCCGACGCCGGTCGTCGGGCTGGTGATGTCGAAACGCTGGCCCTCGCGTGCCGACGCGAGGTCCTTGCGGCTGATAAGTGGGGTGTGCCGGTCCGACTCGAACGACGCGGCGATCACCATGTCGTTGGCGTCGACGACCTGCACCTCGGTGACCCCGCCGGTGGTGGGGACGACCGTGCGGCGACTCGGGCGTGCGCGGATCTGCTCGGCGACGTCGCTGGCAGTTTTCTGAGCCGAGGAGTCGAGCACCTTGAGCAGGGCGTAGCGCTGCAGGGTCAGCACAAGGATGGCGCCGGTGAGCACCGCGATGCTGAACAGCGCAGTGGCGAGCAACGTCAGCCGGGCTCGCAGCGAGCGGCGGGCCCACCATCGTGCGGGCCAGCGCAGCGCTGCCGAGACCGAGGCCACTAGCGAACGCTAGCTTGCCGTCGCCGGCTCCGGGGTCAGGCGGTAGCCGGCACCGCGGACGGTCTGCAGGGTCTGGCGTCCGAACGGTCCGTCGATCTTGCGCCGGAGATAGCCCACGTAGACCTCGACGACATTTGCGTCGCCTTCGTAGTTGGCGTCCCACACGTGGTGCAGGATGTCGGCCTTGCTGACGGCGTCGCCCGCACGGCGCATCAGGAACTCCAGCAGCGAGAACTCCCGTGGGGTGAGGTCGATCGAAGCCCCGCCCCGCGCGACGGTGTGCGCGGCCGGGTCGAGGATGAGATCGTCGACCGTCAGCGCGGCTGGACGCGGTTGCACGCCACGGCGCAGCAAGGCTCGAATGCGGGCGAGCAGGACGACGAAGGAGAACGGCTTGGTCAGGTAGTCGTCAGCGCCGAGATCCAGGGCGTCGGCCTCGTCGTATTCGCCGTCCTTTGCGGTCAACATGAGGATCGGCACCCAGTTGCGCGCCGCCCGGAGCTGCTCGATGACGCGATAGCCGGACAGCCCGGGCAGCATGATGTCGAGGATGACCGCGTCGTACGCGGACTCCTGGGCCAGATGCAGCCCGTCGGTGCCGGTGTGCGCGACGTCGACGGTGAACCCCTCGTTGGACAAGCCGCGCTGCAGTGCCGAGGCCAGTCGCGCCTCGTCCTCGACGATAAGTAATCGCACGTGGAACCCCTTTCGGTGCAGGCGCAGGCGGGCAATCACTGCGATGCGTCCCAGAGTCCCACCGTGCACAACGACTGCGATGGGGCGGGCTCAGCCCCGCCACAGTGCCCCGAGCCGCGATCGGCCCTTACTGCAGGTAGCCCTCGACCTCGTTGACCGAGCGCTGGCTGGCGGCATCGGGGCTCTCGCCAAGCTCCTCGCGGGCGCGGCGCTGGCGCAGCAGGTCCCACGCCTGGTCGAGCTGCTGCTCCAGGATCTGCAGCCGGGTTCGAGCCACGCTGTCCAGGCCGTGGTGAGCGGCGCGCAGTTGCTTCTCTTCTTCCACCAGCTCGTGGATGTGGGCGAGGATCGTCTTATCGTCCATACGGGCGTCCATACGCCGGGATCCTACGGCCGATCGAGGTGGTGGTACTCCTCGTTCGGCAGCTGCCCCAGCGCCAGCGCCATCCGGTTGGTGAAGTTGTACATCGCGGTAATCTCCACGACGTCCCAGACCTCGTCGTCGGTCAGGCCAGCGGCGGCCAGGCGCCGCAGGTCGTCCTCGCTCGAGCGGTACGGCTCGGCGGTGAGCCGCTCGGCGAACTCGCAGATGACGCGGCCCCGCTTGTCAAGCTCGGCGTGGCGCCAGTTGGTGGCGATGTAGTCGGCCTGCACCTGCGCCGTCACCGGATCCAGGCCGCGTCCGACGAGTGCGACCCGCAGCGCGTGGCCGTGCGCGACGATGCAGTAGATGCAGCGGTTCCAGGCGCTGACCACGACCGCGATCATCTCGCGGTCTGCCTCGTCGAGGTTCTCGGTCGGCTCGTGCAGCTGCCGATAGTGCGCGAACCACGCCGAGAACCGACCCGGACGGACGCTGTAGGAACGGAAGACGTTGGGGACGAAGCCGATGCGCTCGCGGGCCTTCCCGAACAACGACTGCACCCGCTCGGGGAGCTCGCGCTCGTCCGGGACCGAGAAGAACCACGCTGCGCGGGCCATCATGTCCACCTCTCAGAGGGACGCGCGCCAGTCGAGCCATTTCTGTACGCGCGACAGGTCGTAGTCTGGACCCCCGAGGCCGACCGTGAACAGCGTCGCGCCGGCTTCGACGAGTGCTGGTCCCAGCTTGGCCGGGTCACCCTTCGGCGCCCCAACCGATCGCTCGATCTCGGACGGGTCGCGGCCGGCGTCCGCGCAATGGTTCGCGAGGATTTGCGACTTGCGCTTGAGCGTTTCGATGTCGCTGAACGAGTGCCAGATGTGCGCGTGCCGCGCCACCATGCGCAGCGTCTTCTTCTCACCGCCGCCGCCGATGAGCACCGGGATCTGGCGCGTGGGCGCGGGGTTGAGCCTGCCCAGACGCGCCTCGATACGGGGCAGCGCCTCGGCGAGGTCGTCCAGTCGACCGCCGGCGGTGCCGAACTCGTAGCCGTACTCGTCGTAGTCCTTCTCGAACCAGCCGGAGCCGATGCCGAGGATCAGCCGGCCGCCGCTCATGTTGTCGACGGTGCGCGCCATGTCGGCCAGCAGCTCGGCGTTGCGGTAGCTGTTGCAGGTCACCAGTGCGCCGAACTCGACACGACTGGTCTGCTCGGCCCACGCGCCGAGCATCGTCCAGCACTCGTAGTGCTTGCCATCAGGGTCGCCGTAGAGCGGGGAGAAGTGGTCCCAGTTGAAGATCACGTCGACACCCATGTCTTCGGCACGTCGCACGGTGTCGCGGATGGTGGAGTAGTCGGCGTGCTGCGGCTGCAATTGCAGTCCGATCCGGATCGCTCGAGTCCTCACGCCCTCGACGCTAGTCGGACGGCCCACCCTTGCGGACGTGGGCCGTGCGAGAGTGGCCCGGCGCCGGACGGGCGATGGCGGGTGCTGCGGTCGCCGCGCTGTCGGAGTCGCCCTCGTCGGCGTCGTCCTCGCGCCGGGCGCGCCTGCGCTCGCCCACCTCGACCCGAGTCTGGGCGAGCGGCAAGCGCCGCGCAGTTAGCGAGCGTAGTTCTGGCGGGCGGCGGCGGCGAGCAGCTCCTGCTGCACGGCCGGGGACGCGAAGCGCAGGGTGCGCTCGAACTGGCGGTTCTGACGGTGCGCGCGCAACTTGCGGGCGACACGGTTGGTCGGGCGGGTCATTTCCTTGCTCCTGGCTGTTGTTGACTCATCCTGCCGATCGTTCGACACGATGTCAGTCGCAACCTAACGGGTAGTCGAAACATGCCCGCGTGTGGTTGACCTCACGCCCCTACAGAAGTGCGAGCGCGGGATCGCTGAGGACGGCGGCAACATCGGCCAGGAACTGTGAGCCCTGCTGCCCGTCCACCAGCCGATGATCGAAGGAGACTGCGAGCTGGGTCACCCAGCGCGGCTCGATCCGCTCGACTCCGTCACCGCCGGGCTCGATGCCGATGACCCAGGGCATCCGGCGAATCGCGCCGAACGCGACGATGCCCGCCTCGCCTGGGTTCAGGATCGGCGTGCCGGTGTCGATGCCGAACACGCCGACGTTGGTGATCGTGATGGTCCCGCCGGACATGTCGGTCGGGGAGGTCCGGCCCGCGCGGGCGGTGTCGGTGAGAGCCGATATCGCATTCGCCAGTTCGAGGAACGAAAGCCGGTCGGCGTCCTTGATGTTCGGCACGATCAGCCCGCGGTCGGTGGCCGCCGCGATGCCCAGGTTCACGTAATGCTTGACCACGATCTCGGCTGCGGACTCGTCCCACGTCGCGTTGATCGTCGGCGTCTTCGCGGCGGCGAGGATCACCGCCTTCGCCACGAACAGCAGCGGCGATACCTTGACGCCGCGGAACTCGCGACGGGCTGCGACGCGATCGCGCAGCTGCATCGTCGCGGTGACGTCGCAGGTGACGAACTCGGTGACGTGCGGAGCGGTGAACGCCGAGAACACCATCGCGGCCGCAGTGTGCTTGCGCACCCCCTTGATCGGGACGCGCGTCTCCCTGCCGACGCGAGGAGCCACCTCTCCCGTTCCGTCCGCGGCCGCCTGCACGTCCTCGCGCGACACGGTGTCGTTCAGACCGGTCGGCGCGATCGTGGCGAGATCGACGCCGAGCGTCTTGGCTAGCTTGCGCACCGGCGGCTTGGCCAGTACGCGGTGCGCGGCAGGCTGCGCCGGCTCCTCGACCGCAGGCTCGACCCCGACCGGGACGACGCCGGGCGGCGGCAGGTTGAACGAGACCTGGGCTCCCTCGGTTCCGACCGCGGACTCCCGGGTGCGACGCCGGCGGCGGCCACCGCTCTCGCGGGGGCCATAACCGACCAGGGTCAGTTGCTCGTCCTCAGCAGCCGGCGGTGCGGGCACGAGATCCTCGCCTGCGGCCGCGTTGCCGGGAACATCGGCTGTAGGTGCGGCGTCGCCACCGACGTCGATCGAGATGATCGCGGTTCCCACCGGCACCGTCTCACCCTCGGCTGCATGCAGCGCGGTCACGGTCCCGGCGAAGGGGGACGGCAGCTCGACAGCGGCCTTGACGGTCTCCACCTCGGCGATGGTGTCGTTGACGTCGATGACGTCGCCGACGGCGACCGTCCATTTCAGGATGTCGCCCTCGGTCAGACCCTCACCCAGGTCCGGCAGCAGGAACTGCTTCACCGCCATGCCTAGTACTCCGTGATCTTGTCGACGGCGTCGAGGACGCGGTCCAGGTTGGGCAGCCATTCGTGTTCGAGCCGGCTCGGTGGGTACGGGGTGTCGTAGCCGGTCACCCGCAGCACCGGCGCCTCGAGGCTGTAGAAGGCCTGCTCCAGCACGCGGGCCGCGATCTCGGCGCCGACGCCGAAACTGTTCGGCGCCTCGTGCACCACGATGAGACGCCCGGTGCGCTGCACGGACTCGATGACGGTCGGCATGTCCAGCGGCGACACCGAACGCAGGTCGATGACCTCGAGCTCGACCCCGTCCTCGGCGCAGGCGTCAGCCGCTGCGAGAGCAGTGCTCACGGTCGGGCCGTACCCGACGACAGTGACATGCCGGCCGGGCCGCACGACGCGCGCGCTGTACAGCGGTGTAGGCGCGTCCTCGACCGACGACTTTGCGGCGTGGTAGAGCCGCTTCGGCTCGAAGAAGATCACCGGGTCGTCGTCAGCGACGGCCTGCTGGATCATCCAGAACGCGTCGGACGCGTTGGAGCAACTGACCACTTTCAGCCCGGCGGTGTGCGCGAAGTAGGTCTCCGGCGATTCGCTGTGATGCTCGACCGCGCCGATGCCGCCGCCGAAGGGAATCCGGATCGTGATCGGCATCTTCATCAGCCCGGCGGAGCGGTTGTGGAACTTGGCGACCTGGCTCACGATCTGGTCGAAGCCGGGGAACACGAAGCCGTCGAACTGGATTTCGCAGACCGGCCGGTAGCCGCGGATCGCCAGACCGACGGCGGTGCCGATGATCCCGGACTCGGCCAGCGGCGTGTCGATGACGCGATCCTCGCCGAAGTCCTTCTGCAGCCCGTCGGTGATCCGGAAGACGCCGCCGAGCTTGCCGACGTCCTCGCCCATGATGACGACCTTGGGGTCGGCCTCCATCGCCTTGCGGAGTCCATCGTTGAGCGCCTTCGCCATAGTCATCGGAACCGCGGTCATGCTGGGGTCCCCTCAAGGGCGCGGAGCGTTCTTTGCGGAGCGGCTTCGTGGGGAGTGCTCATGCCGAGGCCTCCTCGACCGAACGGACGAAGTCACTGAACTCGGCACGTTGCTGTTGGAGCTCGTCCGGCAGCTCGACGTGGACGTGGTCGAACAGCGATTCCGGCGTCGGGTCCGTCAGCGCGCGGCAGCCGGCGCGGACGCGCACCGCCAGCTCCTTCGCCTCGGCGTCGACCTCGGCGAAGAACTCCGGCCCGATCCGGGCCTCCCGAGTCAGGTACGCGCGCACCCGTTCGATCGGATCGCGCAGCTTCCACGTCTCGGCATCGCTGCCCAGCCGGTAGCGGCGCGGGTCGTCGTTCGTGGTGTGCGGATTCATCCGGTAGGTGTAGGCCTCGATCAGCGTCGGGCCTTGGGCGTTGCGGGCGTCGTCCAGGGCCTTTCGCGTGACGGCGAGACAGGCGAGCACGTCGTTGCCGTCCACTCGCAGGCCGGGGAAGCCGAAGCCGGACGAGCGCAGGTACAACGGCACCCGGCTCTGGCGCTCGACCGGTTCGCTGATCGCCCATTGGTTGTTCTGGCAGAAGAACACGACAGGCAGGTTGCCTGCTGCGGCCCACACGAAGGCCTCGTTCACGTCGCCCTGACTCGACGCCCCGTCGCCGAACAGCGCGAGTACGGCGGTGTCGCGGTCGGGGTCGCCCGTCCCCACCGCACCGTCGCGGACCACGCCCATCGCGTAGCCGGTCGCGTGCAGCGTCTGCGCTCCGATGACGATCGTGTAGAGGCTGAAGTTGTTCTCGTTCGGGTTCCAGCCGCCGAGGTTGGTCCCACGGAACAGGCCGAGCAGCGTGAGCGCGTCGACGCCACGGCACCAGGCGACACCGTGCTCGCGGTAGGTCGGGAAAGCCATGTCCTGGGTGCGCAGGGCCCGTCCAGCGCCGATCTGAGCGGCCTCTTGGCCGAGCAGGCTCGCCCACAGACCCAATTCGCCCTGGCGCTGCAGGGCGATGGCCTCGGAGTCGATCCGGCGTACCAGAACGAGGTCGCGGTAGAGCCCAGAGATCTCCTGGTCGGTGATCTCGAGTGGGTAGTCCGGATGCGCAACGCGCTGGCCCTCTGGGGTGAGCAACTGCACCATGTTCGGTTCGGGGTACACGGCCTGCACGTGTTCGTTCATCAATTACTCCTTGTGCGCGCCTCGTGGGATTGCCACGTGCGACGCGGTGCTGGCGGCAGATAGGTAATCCGGTTCGTACAGGGGTGGCGTAAGCACCGAATTACCTAGGGGTTCCTACCATAGTGACCCGGCTCAGCCGCTCGGGAGAGCTCGCCGCCGCTGGCTCGCGCAGTTGATCACGTGAAGTCAGGGCGATCGCGCAGCTTGTCTGCCATCGGCTTGGACTTCTGCCTGGCTTGCTCGGCGGCCGGCCTGGCCTGCTTGGCCAGCTCCTCGGCCTTCTCCCTGGCGCGGTCCAGCAATCCCATGGCGTCTCCGTTGACTCGCTGTCGATGGGTACGGTCCGAGGCTAGTCCAGCTCCGCGGGCAGCGGCTGGTCGTGCAACACGGTCAGCCGCGAGACCGCGCGGGTCAGCACGACGTACAGGCGGCGCAGCCCCACAGCACGTACCGGCTCGGCAGCCACGATCTCACCCGGCTCGAGCAACACGACCGAGTCGAACTCCAGCCCTTTCGCCGCGGACGCGGGAACGACCGAGACCCGCGGGTCGGCGTCCGCGTCCAGCGCCTCGGCTCCGACGCGGGCGGCGCGCAGTGCGCTCAGCACCTCCGCGGCCCGCGCGTCCGCAACGATGACGCCGACTGAGCCCTCGGCAGTCATCATGCGCCGCACCGACTCGACGAGTTCGCCCGCCGCTGCAAAGCTGAGTGCGTCGGGTCCGGCGCGAATGGACGTCGCCGGGGGCACCCCGACCGAGATGTGCGGTAGCAGCCGGTTCGCGAGCTCGATCACCTGCGCGGGCACGCGGTACCCGGCCGTCAGCGGCCGCACCTTGGCCGACGGGTGCCCGAGAAACTCGAGCGTCGATGCCCAATCGCCGGGTGCCCAGGCGGTCGTCGCCTGCGCGAGGTCGCCGAGCACGGTCATCGACCCCAGCGGGCAGCGGCGCGCGATTGCCCGGCACTGCATCGGCGACAGGTCCTGCGCCTCGTCCACGACCGCGTGGACGAACGTGTCGGTGCCGTCGATGATCCCGGCGAGTTCGTCGAGCAGGACCGCGTCGGCGGGCGTCCAGCGCGTCCCGCGCAGCGACCGCGCTGCCGGACGGTGCAGCGCTGCGCGCTCGTCCTCGGTCAGCGAGGCTCCGCAGCGGCGCAGCAAGTCCGGCTCGTCCCACAGGCGGGACAGCAGCGCAGCGGGGCTGAGCGCCGGCCACACCGCGTCGACGAAGTCGCGGACGGCCGGCGCCTGCGCGATCTTGCCT
>JALZAI010000106.1 GCA_030948475.1 Actinomycetota bacterium | reverse complement strand
CGTCCTGACCGACCGAGAGCGCGCGCAGGGTCTCGACGAGGAACAGCGGATGCCCGCCGGTGCGCCTGGCGATCTCGGCGCCGCGCACCGACTGGCCGGCGCGTGCCGAGAGCTCGGCAACGGCGTCCTCGGACAGCGGGCCGAGGGTGATCATCGTGCTGTCGGCTCCGAGCATCGCGACCGCGTCGTGGCCTTCGTCCTCGCGAACCGTCGCCACGACGAGAACGGGTGAGCGGTCGAGCCGACGGCGCAGGTGGTGCAGCAGTTCCAGGGTCGAGCTGGCCGCGTGCTGCAGGTCGTCGATCAGCAGCAGCACCGGCGCGTCGTCGCTCAACCGACGCAGGAACGCGGCGACGGCGGCGAAGCGCCGCGCTTGCGCGCCGACCTGCGCCGGTTCCGGCGGCTCACGGCCCAGGACGTCGGGCAGGTCGGGAAGCACCTGCGCCAGCGTCGCGGTGTGCCCGGCCGCGGCTGTGCGCACCTGCTGCACCGGTAGCCGGGTGGCCAGTTCGCCGAGTGCGTCGACGATGGACTGCGCGAACAGGGATCGCTCGGCCGTGAAACAGCGACCGGATGCGACGAGCCCCCCGGTTCTAGCGGCAAGGCCAGCGAGTTCCTGGGCAAGTCGAGTCTTGCCGATCCCTGCCTCGCCGGTGACCAGGACGCAGCTCCCACGTCCGCCGGCAGTCTCGGTCCACGCGTCACGCAGCGCGGCCAGTTCGGCGTCGCGCCCCACCAGACCGAGTTGGTCGGACGGACGCGGCGGGCTCGCTGTCGTCCCCGGCGCTTCGCCGCGCAGCACGGCCAGGTGCAGCTCGCGCGTCGCCGGTGCCGGGTCGGTACCGAGCTGGTCGGCGAGGACACGGCGCAGGGCATCGTAGGCGAGCAGCGCGCGACCCGGTTCAGCCAGAACCAACAACGCCGACATCAGCAAGCGTGTCGCCGCCTCGTCGAGCGGATCGGCCGCGACCGCGTCTTCGGCAGCGCCACGTGCGCTCGCACCGTCGCCGGTGCCGAGTGCGGCGCTCGCGAGCGCGTGCCGAGCCCGGCGGCGCAGCCCGCTCACCTCGGTGTCGAGTGCCGCGTCGGCCCCGGCACCGTCGCGCAGTTGCCGCAGCGCTGCCTGCGCCGCCGTGACCGCCAGCGCCGGAGTTCCCGTCGCCAGGCGCCGTTCGGCTTCCTCGGCGAGCGCCCACGCCTGGTCGACATCCACGACGACGTCGGGCGGAGCGCCCAGCCGGTACCCCTCACGCCCGCCCACAACGACGGCAGTGCCGAGCGTGCGGCGCAGCCGGCTCACGAGGGACGCCACCACCGCGTGCGGATCGCTGGGCGGGTCCGCGTCCCACAGGGCGGCCAGGATCTCGTCCGGGCCGACTTCCTCGGTTCGGCGCGACGCGAGCAGCGTGAGCAGCGCTCGGGCCTTCCGGCTGCCCCATTCGGCGGGCTCCAGAGCCACGCCGTCGCGCTCGACCCGGAACGCCCCGCTGAGACGGATCAGGACCGGACGAGCCGCCATGACGCACATCCTGCCAGCGAACAGTGGTTTGGATGCCGTCCCACAGACGGCATCCGAACCACTATTCGTCAGCTGGCGAGGGAGATCCGGCGACGGGTCGGCAGTTCCTGCAGAACGAACGCGTCGATCGGGCTGTCCTTTCCCTTCACCAGCAGCCCGCTGATCAACCTGGCGACCGTCCCGTCCGGGAGGCTGTCGTAGGTTTGCTTGCCGATCAGCACGCCGCCCACCGGTGCGTTGCTCTCAAGCCGCGAGCCCATGTTCACCGTGTCGCCGACGACGGCGTACGCGACGTACCCGCTGCCGCCCAGTTCGCGCACCACGGCCGGGCCGCTGTTGACCCCGACGCGTACGCGCGGCCAGCCGTCGTGCTCATCGGCGAGGTGGGACAGTTCCCGTTGCAGCGCCAGCGCGGCTCCGGCCGCCCGGACCGCGTGGTCGGTCTGGTCACCGCGCGTATTGAAGGTGGCCATGACGCCGTCCCCCATGAACTTCTCGACCTCGCCGCCGAACTGCTTCGAGATGAGCGGTGCCGCGATCTCGTAGTACTCGCCGAGCATCTGCGCGACCTGAGCGGGTGTCGCCGCCGCCGAGTACGTCGTGAAGCCGGCCAGGTCGCTGAACAGAACGCTGACCTCCTGGGCGCGCTCGCGCGTCGTCGACAGGTACAGCTTGCGGAAACGCTCGTCACGCCACTCGCGCCGAGCAGCGAAGAAGATGATCAGGAACGCGAGCACGATCAGGCCGTGCCACTCCCACCAGCTGGCGTGCCAGCTGCGCTCGCCGGTGGTGGCGACGCCGATCATCGCCTCGGCGAGCAGCACGAAGCATGCGACGACGCTTGCCGGCAACAGGCCCATCCGCTCGCGGAACATGTAGAGGTAACGCACCCCGGACGCTGCGTAGAGCGCAGTGGCCAGGGCGGCGAGAATCCCGAGCGTGCTTCCCGCTGCGCCTTCGCTGGTCGGCGACTCGAGACCCGCAAACTTGCCGATCGTCCACACACACCAGAGCACGACCGCTCCGATGACCGAGCGGCGAAGCAGCTTGCGATGGCGGATGACCAGCGGGGCGTAGCGCGGGCGGTAGTCGACGAATGCCGACGCGGCGCCAAACATGGCAGCCAGGAGCAGTCCGACCGGGATCGCGACGTGGAACCCGGCGAGTTCCTCGGTGAACAGGATTCCGGTCGTCCCTACCGCATGCAGCAACAGGAACAGGCCGGTCGCCAGGAACGCGAGCGACAGCAGCAGCACCCGAGCGTCCCCGCGGCGGTCGGCGGCGTTTCCGGCGGCGTACGCGAGCATCGACGCCAGGCCGCCCACGATCATGAACAGCACGAAGTGCAGCCGTGGATTGGTGAAGTTCGGGTCCAGGTGCGAGCGGAGTAGAAGTGACGTCAGCCCGACGAGCGGCAGTATCGCCGCGAGTCCCCAGCCGAATGGGACGGCGCGGTCGCTTAACCGCCGGACTGCCTGCCTGGTCATCGTGCCTCCCGAGACGCCTGCCGAGCCAGCCGACGATCTCGGCGGCGACGGTATCTCATGCCGCCCGAATTGGGGAGCCTCAGTCGGTGTCTTGGCGACTTTCCTGGACGCGGTGCGCCACGCGCAGCAGACGGATCGACGTCACCAGCCCGAGGCCGCCGGCGATGTTGCCGAACGCCGACCAACCGAGCGCGCCGGCCCAATCCAGCCAGCCGTACGGCGAGACACCGGTCGCCAGACCCGCGAACATCAGGATCGAGTCGAGGACGGAGTGGAACAGCTGCGCACCGACGAGTACGAACGGCATCACGATCGCGGGGACGAGCTGGACGCCCAGGTTCTCGGTCGAGTGCTGCATCCGGGTCAGCAGTGTAATCACGGTGCCCGCGAGCACGGCAAGCAAGAACGAGCGCCAGGAGACCCCGAGCGTCGCGTAGTGAGCGCCGGCCGTGTTCGCGTCCGCACGCAACTCGGGCAGCGCGACGACCGTCATCGCGGCGATCACCAACCCACCGAGCAGATTCATCACCAGGGTCACCAGCCACAGCCGGGCCAGCTTGACCAGCGACCCCTCGCCGCCGGCCGCGGCGGTCACCGGCACCAGGAAGTTCTCGGTGAACAGCTCGCTGCGGGCCAGGAGTAGGGCGATGAAGCCGATGGTGAATGCCAGCGCTGCGAGCAGTTTCTGCCCGGTCTCGTGCTCGACGACGAGGTAGGCCAACACCCCGACGCCTACATCGACGCCGCCGAGAAACCCGGTGGCGCACAGCGACAGCAACGGACGTTCCAGCCGATCGCGGCCCTCCTCGACGAGCCGATCGAAGGCCTCCTCGATCTCGGTTTCCTCGCGTCCCGGAGCGGGCCGGGACGCACCGGTGTCGCTCAGATTCCCGCTGTCGGACATGCGCGCTCAGCCTAGATGGCGGCCGAACCAGTCCAGGATCGCCTCGAAGCGAGCGACCCGATGGCTCGGCAGTCCTGAGCGCGACAGCTCGTGGCCCTCGCCCGGGAAGAGCAGCATCTCCACGATCGCATCGCGGTTGCGCAACGCGACATACAGGCGCTGCGCCTGCTCGAGCGGGCAGCGCCAGTCCTGTTCGGAGTGGATGATCAGCAGCGGCGTCGTGATTGCGTCGGCGTAGGTCAGCGGGCTCTGTTTGGTGCGCTGCTCCGGGTCCGATCCGTAGAGGTCGTCGGCGAAGCCCCAGCCGATGTCGCTGGTCCCCTCGAAGCTGTCGAGGGCGTTCACGGCCCGCTCGCTGATCGCCG
The DNA here is from genome assembly GCA_030948475.1 of Actinomycetota bacterium. Classification (GTDB taxonomy): domain Bacteria; phylum Actinomycetota; class Actinomycetes; order Mycobacteriales; family Jatrophihabitantaceae; genus JALZAI01. The sequence continues at coordinate 23,640 of JALZAI010000106.1, read as the reverse complement.
CGCCGAAGCGGTCGGTGTGCCCGACCAACCAGCTCGTCATGTATCCACCGTGCGATCCACCCAGCACGCCGACCCGTGTCCCGTCCAGACGGGGACGTTGCAGTGCGGCGTCGAGCAGCGCGAGCAGGTCCGGCGCGGAGCGTTCGCCGACGTCATGCCGGATGTACGCGCCGTGCGCCTCCCCGTACCCGGAGGAACCGCGTGGGTTGCCGTACACGACCGCGTAGCCGGCCCCGGCGTACACCTGCGCCTCGTCGAACACCGTCCAGCCGTACGCGGCGAACGGGCCGCCGTGGATCATCAGCAGCACTGGGTGCGGATCGTCGTCCTCGGGCTCGACCAGAAAGCCGTGCACCTCGTATCCGTCCGGAGCCAGAGCAGTGATCTCGGCTATCGGCAATGGGCTGATGTGCGCGCGAAGCCGCGCCGTGAAGTCGGTGAGCCGGTCGGGCTTCCCGTCGCGCAGCACGGCCAGTTCGGCGCCGGTGACGTCGTCGCCGAGCACTACCACGCACGTGTCGCCGACTGTGTCGAAGCCGCCGATCTGCTGCCTGCCGGCGGCGACGACGGACGCCTCGCCGCCGAGCAGCGGCACCGATATCAGGTCGACCGCGCCGCGGTTCTCGACGAGCACGAGTGCAGCCTCCTCAGTCGCCACCATGCGCTGCTCCACGATGTGCACCGTCTCCTCGTCGGTGCGCCGGTTCGGACGTCCCGGCCGGTCGGCCGCGATCGCGAACAGCCCGCCGTTTCGCGCTTCCCAGCGGCTCCCGCCGGACTCCGGGTCGGTGCCGACGGTGAGCAGGGTGGCGCCGTCGCGGGTGAATATCGGCGCGCCGAGCATGAGGGTCGAGTCGGTGAGTTGCGTGATCTCGCTGCCGTCCGGGCGGACGAGGAAGACGTCGCGGACCAGGTCGTGCTCGCGCCGTTCATGGCGCGCGGAGAGGAACGCAAGCCACTGGCCGTCCGGGCTCCAGGTGACCTCGTTGTCGTCGTGGTCGCCGCCAGTGACCTGGCGCGGCTCCGGACACGGGTCGGTGGCCGCGACGTCCACGAGAAAGATGTGCTCGCGCCGGTCGGCGAGAAAGCCGACATTGTCGAGGCGGTACTGCAGCCCGGTGATGCGCCGCGGCGGCTCCTTGTCCGGGGTGATCTTCTCGTCCTGGCCGTAGCGGCAGGCCTCTGGGACGCGCGCGGAGAAGGCGATCGTGCGGGAGTCGGGCGACCACTTGGCGACGCCCGCGCCGAGCGGCAGATCGGTCAGGGCCCACGGCTCGCCGCCATCGGTCGGCAGCACCTGGAGTTGCGGCTTGCCGCCCGACTCGGCTCGGAGGAACGCGAGCAGCGTCCCGTCGGGCGAGTAGCTGGGCGCCGAATCGTCGGTGCCGTGGGTGAGCCGACGCGGCGGCGACGAGCCGTCGACCGCGATCGTCCACAGCTGGCTGCGGTACTCGTCGGCGTCGAGATCCGCGCGCCTGGCAGCGACGACCGCGGTGCGCCCGTCTGGCGACAGCGTTGGCCAGCCGAGGGTGATCAGGTGCGCGATGTCAGTGGGCTTCACCTGCCCCACCCTAGGAGTCGGCCGTCAGCCGGCGACGAGCCGCTCCAGGCGCGCGGCTGCGAAGATTTCCTCGGCGAGCAAGAACGCCAGCCCGATCCCGCCAGCACGCGGGTCGAGCTCGCTGCGGACCATCACCAGATTGCGGTGGCCAGCGGAAGCGAGCGCCGGTAGACGACCTCGTGTATCCCGGCCAGCAGTTGCTCGTCGGCAGGCCAGCCGCGAATGTCATAGCGGTCCCCAACCGGTCATGATCGACAGGCTCACGGCGCGTCCACTCACGAAGTCCACCGGACCCCGGACGTCCAGACCGATGCCGAGTACGTCACTCGCGCCGCGCCGAGAGCAACGCGTCGATGCGCTGGCTGACGGTGGTCCGCGACGGCGCGCGCCCATATCGACGACCAGCTCGCCGCCGCATGGAGTACTCAGTAGCCCTATGGCGAGTCTGCTGGACGATTTGGTCGCACGGATCGACGGATTGCGCGCGCTGCTGTCTGGTCGGGTGCTGATCGGCATCGCCGGGGCGCCCGGGTCGGGCAAGTCCACGCTGGCCGACTCGCTGGTGAACCGGCTGGCCGGCGCGCGGCCGGACGGGCTGGCACCCGGCGTCCCGTCCTGGGTGGACTCGGTGGTCGCACACGTCCCGATGGACGGGTTTCACCTCGCGGACGTCGAGCTGGCGCGGCTCGGCCTGAGTGATCGCAAGGGCGCGCCGGAGACGTTCGATCCGGTGGGCTACGTGTACCTGCTGCGCCGGATCGTCGCGGGCGAGCAGGTGTGGGCGCCCGGCTTCGAGCGGGTGCTGGAGCAGCCGATTGCGCAGAGCCTGCCGGTGACCGCGCGTACCAACGTCGTGATCAGCGAGGGCAACTACCTGCTGTTGCCCGGTCCGGCCTGGGAGCCGCTGCGTGAGCTCTTCACCGAGGTGTGGTTCTGCAAGGTCGGCGAGGAGGTGCGGCGAGAGCGGCTGATCACCCGGCATGTCCGGTTCGGCCGCTCGCCGGACGCCGCTCGCGAGTGGGTGCAGCGCTCGGACCAGCGCAACGCCGCGATGGTCGCCGCGACCGAGGCGAGCGCCGACCTCGTCATCGATGTCACCGACCTCGCGCCGCCCTAGCTCGCGGGCGCGGATCCATCATGATCGACAGCCACAGGTGATGCTGCTGGGCGTGCTGACGGGCTGTTGATCACCGGCTGCGGAGCGCAGCCATGGGATCACGTCGGGACGAGCACGAGCTCATTGGCCGCTGTGCAGCGCGATCGCGCTGCCGATCCGCTCGGCGGTGGCCGCTTCAACTCGTCACTTCGTGGAGAGTGCCAGCGGAGAGCGACTCCCGCACGCGGCTTGGGTCGCTCAGGCGGCGTCCTCGGTCGTCGGCTGTTCGGTTGCCGGGTAGGGCGTCGAACCGTTGAACATGCCGGCGAGCAGCATTCCGATGTCGTCGGCGACCCCGCCCACCGCGCGCATCGCCTGCCCCAGCACCGGACCGGTTAGGTTGATCGGGCTGATCGTCTGCTCCACCACCGCGATGCCGCCGCGCAGGCTGATCGACGCGCTCAGCGCCCGCCACTGGATGGCGTTGAGCTCGCTGAGCAGCTTCAGCGACGACTTCAGTCCGATCGCCGCGTGCGCGAACACCCGCACCATCACCGGCTCGGTGGCCATGACGCTCACCCAGCAGGCCGCGGTGCCCTCGCGGTACGGGTAGTCGCCGTCCTCGTCGGCCACGATCTGAGCGGTGCCCCACTCGTCCTGCAACAGCCGCTCGACGTGCGACCGGATCCACATCAACTCGCTCATCGCCATCCCCTTCGCTCCGCCCGAAGGGTCGCACCGGGGTACGACAGTTCAGGCGAGTGACGCCTCGAGCGCACGGCGGGTGAGGACTCGAGCCAGGTGCCGGCGGTACTCGACCGTCGCGTGCATGTCAGCGGTCGGGGACGTGCCCTCGTCGGCCAGTTCGGCTGCGGCGGCGGGAGCGGCGCCGGAGGCCAGTGCCCGCTCAGAGGCAGCCGCCCGCAACGGTCGGGATCCCATGTTCGCCAGCGCGATCCGTCCGGCCACGGTGGCCACCGCGACGATCGCCCAGTCGTTGGCGCGCCGGGTGAACTTCTCGTACCCCCAGCCGACCCCAGGGCGGCGCGGGACACGGATTTCGGCCAGGAACTCGGACGGCTGCACCGCGGTATCGAAGAAACCCTGGAAGAACTCGTCGGCGGCCACGATACGGGTGCCGGACGGCCCGGTGATCACGAGCCGCGCGTCCAGAGCGAGCACTGCCATCGGCAGGTCGGCCGCCGGGTCGGCGTGGACGAGCGAGCCCCCGATCGTCCCCCGATGCCGCACCTGCGGGTCGCCGACCAGGCCCGCCGAGTGCGCGAGCAGCGGCGCGTCGGCGAGCACCAGATCGGACGTGGCGACGCGCGAATGCGGGGTGCACGCGCCGAGCACCAGGTCGTCGCCGTCCACTCGCACGCCGGTGAGGTCGGGCAGCCGGGCGATGTCGATGAGCACGGCGGGAGCGGCCAGCCGCAGCTTCATCATCGGCAGCAGCGAGTGTCCGCCGGCGAGCAGCTTCGCATCATCGCCGTGCTCGGTCAGCAACTCCAACGCGTGCGCCGACGAGGTCGCCCGGACGTATTCGAACGGCGCGGTGATCATGCTGACGCCGCCGCGCGCAACACCGCTCGGACGATGTTGTGGTAACCCGTGCAGCGGCAGAAGTTGCCCTCGAGAGCCTCGCGCACTTCGTCCTCGGAGGGGTTCGGGTTCTCGCGCAGCAGCCCGACCGAGGCCATGACCATGCCCGGGGTGCAAAACCCGCACTGCAGGGCGTGTTCCTCGCGAAACGCCTCCTGGACCGGATGCATCGACCCGTTGGTGCTCAGGCCCTCGGTTGTCGTCACCGAACCCCCGTCGGCCTGAGCGGCCAGCACGGTGCACGACTTCACCGACTCGCCGTCGAGCAGGACGGTGCACGCCCCGCACGAGGTGGTGTCGCAGCCGACGTTCGACGCCCGCAGCCCGCACACGTCGCGCAGATAGTGCACGAGCAGCAACCGCGCCTCGATCTCCTCGCCTCGCTGCTTGCCGTTGACCTCGATCGACACGTGCATCAGCGTTGCCCTCCGGCTGCTCGAATCGCTTCCCACACCACACGTGGGGACGTGGGCAGATCGACGTGGCGGACCCCGAGGTGCGCCACCGCGTCCACCACGGCGTTCTGCACTGCGGGCGTCGAGCCGATGCTTCCGGACTCGCCGATGCCCTTCGCCCCGAGTGGGTTGTAGGACGTCGGCGTGGCCATGTCGACCAGCTCGAAGCTGGGCACCTCGGTCGCCGAGAGGAACGGGTAGTCGGCGAAGCTGGCGGTCATCGGGTTGCCGTCGGCGTCGTAGACGAACTCCTCGAGGAACGCCTGGGCGGCCCCTTGCGCGATGCCGCCGTGGCGCTGACCCTCGGCGAGCAGCGGGTTGATCACGACTCCCGCGTCGTCGACGCAGACCATGCGCTGCAGCTCGGCCTTGCCGGTCTCGGTGTCCACCTCGACGACGGCCAGGTGCGCTCCGAACGGGAACGTCGGGCCGGGCGCGTAGAACACGCTGGCGACGAGAAGTTCGTCGTCGGCGGCCAGCTCGACCAGGTCGACGCCGGCGTCCGGCACACCGGCGACGGTGAACCGGGATCCGTCGACGCTGAACTGCAGGTCGGATTCCGCGACCTCGAGCCGCTCGGCTGCCATGCTCCGCGCCTTCTCGATCAGCTCCGTGGACGCCTGCTGCACCGCGGCGCCCCCCTGCTGCAAGCTGCGCGATCCGCCGGTGCCGCCGCCCTTCGGGATCAGGTCGGTGTCCCCGTGAGTGACGGTGATGTTCTCGATCGGGATGCCGAGGCGGTCGCTCGCGAGCATCGCCCAGGCGGTCGCGTGTCCCTGGCCGTGCGGCGACGTACCGGTCAGGACGGTGACCGTGCCATCCGCGTGTACCTGGACGCTGGCGTTCTCGTTAGGGTCACCGGATTCCATGCCGGCGCCGGTGATCTCGACGTAGCAGGACATCCCGATCCCGAGCTGGCGCGTCCCGCCGTCCGCGCGTCGCTTCTGCTGCTCAGCGCGCAGGTCGGCGTAGCCGGCGGCGTCCAGCACCGTGTCCAGCGCCGTGCGAAAGTCGCCGCTGTCGTACACGGCGCCGAACTCGTTGGTGTGCGGCTCGGTGAACTTCGGCAGCAGGTTCGCGCGCCGGACCTCGGCGGGGTCCATGCCGATCGCGGCGGCGAACAGGTCCACGGCGCGCTCGACCGCCGCGGTTGCCTCCGGACGTCCCGCCCCGCGGTAGGCGCCGACCGGTGTCGTATTGGTGACGACCGATGTCGCGATCGCCTCGACCTTGTCGAAGTGGTACGTGCCCGGCGCCATCAGGATGGTCAGGGACGGCAGCAGTGCGGCGATCTTCGGGTACGCGCCGCAATCCTGCAGCACCTCGATTCGGTAGGCGAGCATCCGCCCGTCGCGCGTCCCGCCGACGGTGACGGTCTGCTTCTGCGCACGGCCGTGCGTCATCGCCAGCAGATTCTCATAGCGGCTCTCCGACCAGCGCACCGGACACCGCAGCTCGCGAGCCAGCCACGCGATGACGATCGGCTCAGGGTCGACGCCGAAGCGGGCGCCGAACGCGCCGCCGACGTCCGGCGTGAGCACGTGGATCTGGTCCGGGCCGATGGCGAGCGCGTGCGCAAGCGAGCTGCGAGCCAGCTGTGCGCCCTGGCTGGGGATCCACGCCGTCATCCGCTCGCCCTCGGGCCAGACGACGGCGGCGGAGCGCGTCTCCATCGGTGCCGGCGCGACCCGCTGATTCGTGATCGCCTCGGTTACCACTACCTCGCATCTGTCGAACGCGTGTTCGTCGAGATCGGCTGACGTCCCAAACTGCGCCACGACGTTGGTGCCGGCCTGCTCGAACAACAGTGTCTCGTCGCGCAGCGCGTCGGCCGGATCGACGACTGCGTGCCGGACGTCGTAGTCCACGTCCACCAGCTCTACGGCGTCCTCGCGGAGGTAGGGGTCATCGCAGACGACTACCGCAACAGGCTCGCCGACATAGCGCACGATCTCGGACGCCAGCAGCGGATTCAGCATCGACTGGTTGAGGTTCGGCGCCATCGGGCGCAGCGACGCGATATCGGCGAGGTCGGCGGCGGTGTAGACGCCCACGACGCCCGGCGTCGCCAGCGCCTGGGACGCGTCGATGCTGTTGATTCGGGCGTGTGCGACGGGGGAGCGGACGAAGATCGCGTGGACGGCGCCGGTGAGCCGATCGTCGGTGACGTCGTCGGTGTAGGTGCCGCCGGTGGTCAGCATGGCCGGGTCCTCGGTGCGCCGCACGCGCGTGCCCAGGATGCTGGCGGGGCTTGTCATGCCGTCATTACTACTACGGGCGAACGCGCTGGCCTGCGGCGGTCCCGGTCGCCATCGCGCTCACCAGCTCGTAGAGCACGTGCGAGGCGGCGATTCCGGTGATCTGGGCGTGGTCGTACGCCGGGGCCACTTCGACCAGGTCCGCGCCGACCAGATTCAGGGTGCCGAAGCAGCGCAGCATCGCGAGCAGTTCACGGCTGAGCAGGCCGCCAGACTCGGGCGTCCCGGTGCCGGGTGCGAACGCCGGATCGAGCACGTCGATGTCAACCGACACGTAGACCGGGCGATTCTCGATACGTTGCCGGATCCGTTCCACGACGCCGCGGGTTCCGAGGTCGTCCAGCTCGGTGGCTGCGACGAGGTCGAAGCCGAGCCGGCGGTCCTCGGCCAGGTCGTCGGCGCCGTACAGCGGTCCCCGAATACCGATGTGCAGGCATCCTGATCGATCGAGCAGCCCCTCCTCGGATGCCCGCCGGAACGGGGTGCCGTGGGTGATCGACGCGCCGAAGTAGGTGTCCCAGGTGTCCAGGTGCGCGTCGAAATGCACGACTGCGATCTCGCCGTGCTCGGCGTGCATCGCACGCAGCAGCGGCAGGGCAATGGTGTGGTCGCCGCCGATCGTGACCAGCCGGGACGCCCGTTCGAGCAGCTCGCGCGCGCCGGCCTCGACCTGCTCGACCGCCGCGCTGATCGAGAACGGGTTCGCCGCGATGTCGCCGGCGTCCACGACCTGGGCCGCGCTGAACGGCGATACGTCGACTGCCGGGTTGTACGGACGAAGCAGCCGCGAGGATTCGCGCACGTGCGCCGGTCCGAATCGGGCTCCCGGACGGTAGCTCACGCCCGAGTCGAATGGCACCCCGACGACCGCAATGTCCACCTCGGACACCTCGTCCAGGCGCGGCAGCCGCGCGAAGGTCCCCAGGCCGGCATAGCGCGGCACGACACTGGCGTCGACCGGACCGACCCTCGCAGCTGCTTGTGCTTCGTGCGACGACATATGGGTCTTGCTACTCCGGGTTGCCCGCGGAGTCGATGCCGGCCCGCTGCACGCAGCAGGTGTGGCATGGCCCTGTGCAATGCGCCAGCTCAGTGGCATGCTGCGCTCTGAGTGCTCGACGGCCCGAGCCGAGCAGGTCCGAGGAGGAATCGCGCAGATGATGCTGTCGACCGGTAAGCGCGCAGTTGTCACTGCCATTGCGGGAGTAGTGATCGCGCCGCTCGTCTCGCAGGCCGCCAGCGCGGGCGCCAGCCCGACCGGCCCGAACCTGCGCTGGCAGCGGACGCTGTCCAAGAGCCTTGTCGGACCGCTGCAGCTCGCCGTCCACGGCAGGAACGTCTATGTGGCCGATGCGTTCCAGTCGATCCTGCGCAGGGTGGGCGGACCGACGCTGGTCCACGGCCCGAGTCCGCGCAGAGGTGGCGACATCGCCGGCGTTGCCGTAAACACCGGTAACGGCGATATTGCCTACACGTCCACCTACAGCAACAGCCACACGTATACCGCCATGACCGTGCTGCGGCACGGCAAGAAGTACAAGGTCACCAACCTGGCCCGCTACGAGAGACTCGCCAATCCCGACGGGAACCGGGTTTACGGCCTGCCAGACCCCGCAGCGCACAAATGCGCGGCAAACGCGCTCGCCAAGCACCACATCCCGGTGCACTACACCGGCACGGTCGACTCGCACCCGTATGCGATCGCCTACCTGCGCTTCGGCGCGTATGCGGTGGCCGACGCCGGCGGCAACGACATCGTGCGGGTCGGGCCGAAGGGCGTCGCCACCCGGATCGCGGTGCTTCCGAGGCAGGCGTTCGTGGTCACGCAAGCGTTCGCGACCGCCAACAAGTTCCCGGCCTGCGTCGTCGGACTCACCTACTACACCGAGGCGGTTCCGACCGATGTCGAACGCGGCCCGGACGGCAACCTCTATGTGAGTACGCTTCCTGGTGGTCCGGAAGGTCCGAACGTGGGCCCTCGCGGCTCGGTGTACCGGATCAACAGGACCACGCACAAGGTGACCCGGATCGCGACCGGCTTCGCCGGGGCGACAAACCTCGCGGTCACTCGACACGGTCAGATCTACGTCGCCGAACTCAGTGCGAACCGCATCTCGACGATTCAGGGTGGCGCGCCCAAGCCAGTGTTCCGGGCGGCCGGCCTGGTCGCGGTCGAGACGGCCAACCTCCGGGTCTACGCCGCCACGGCCCCCGCACTGGTGAATGTCAACAAGGGTGGGCGGATCTGGGTGCTCCGCGCCGTCGGGTAGTCCCCGATCGCGCGCGCGGCGCGGACGATAGAAAGGCTCCATGACGCAGACGCGATCCGGGGGTGACTGGCTCACCCGCGAGGAGCTGGACTCGGCGAGGGAACGGCTGCCGATCCTGTACATCGACGCCGTGCCAGTTCGCGTGGACGAGACGGGCACGGTCACTGAAATCGGGCTGCTGCTGCGTGTCACCGGCCACGGCCAGATCAGCCGGGCGCTGGTCTCCGGACGGGTGCTCTACCGCGAGCGGGTTCGCTCCGCGCTGATGCGGCATCTGGAAAAGGATCTCGGCCCACTTGCATTGCCGCAGCTGCCCGTCTCGCCGCAGCCGTTCACGATCGCCGAGTACTTCCCGACGCCGGGCGTCACGGCATTTCACGACCCGCGTCAGCATGCCGTGTCGCTGGCCTTCGTCGTCCCCGTCGAGGGGGACTGCGAGCCGCCGCAGGACGCGCTCGAGCTGACCTGGTTCAGCCCGGCCGACGTGCTGGACGAGAACGTGCTCAGCGAGATGGCCGGTGGCCAGGGCACCTTGCTGCGGCAGGCGCTTGCTCACTGCGGTCAGTGATGACCTCGGTCTGGACCGCCCCGGGGCGGGTGAACCTGATCGGCGAGCACACCGACTACAACGACGGGTTCGTGCTGCCCTTGGCGCTCCCGCTCGGTGTGACCGCCCGGGTGACCCGACGCGACGACGATCTGCTGCGCGTCACCAGCAGCGGGTTCCCCGACGCGGTTGAGGTGGAGCTGTCGCAGCTGCGGCCCGGCGTCGTCGAGCAGTGGGCGGCCTACGTCGCCGGCGTCGTGTGGGCGTTGCGTCGCGCTGGCTGCGAACTGGGTGGTGCGGACGTCGCGCTCGACAGTGATCTGCCGGTCGGGGCGGGCCTGTCGTCCTCTGCGGCGGTAGAGTGCGCGGCCGCAGGTGCGCTTGCCGATGTCTACGGCTGCGAGCTGTCGAAGAGCGAGCTGGTCCGGCTGTGCCACCAGGCCGAGAATGACTTCGTCGGCGTACCCAGCGGGGTGCTCGATCAGAGCGCGTCCGTGCTGTGCCGCGCGGGGCACGTGTTGTTCCTGGACGCACGGAGCCTGCAGGCCCGCCAGGTGCCGCTGCCGCTGGTCGAGCAAGAGCTGACCATCCTGGTGATCGACACGCGGGCTGCGCATCGGCTGGCCGACGGCGAGTACGCGAAGCGGCGCGCGGAGTGTGAGCGGGCGGCCGCCCGGCTCGGTGTGGCAAGCCTGCGCGATGTCACCGATCTCGACGATGCGCTGGCGCAGCTGGACGACGACGAGATGTTGCGCCGGCGCGCCAGGCACGTCCTCACCGAGAACGCCCGCGTCGAACACACGGTCGAAATGCTTGAGTCGGGAGCGGACGTGCGCACGATCGGAGCGCTGCTTACCGAGTCACACGTATCGTTGCGCGATGACTTCGAGGTGTCCTGCGCCGAACTCGACCTCGCGGTGAGGGCGTCCCTGGCGGCCGGCGCGCATGGCGCGCGGATGACCGGTGGCGGGTTCGGCGGCAGCTCGATCGCTCTGGTCGAGCGGGCGTCCGCCGACGAGATCGGCCGCGTGGTCGCCGCGGCATTCGAGGACGCCGGCCTGCGCGAGCCGCGCGTGTTCGCCGCGGTTGCGTCCGACGGAGCGCATCCGGTCGCTCAGGCCGCCTGAGTCGACTGCGGGCTGGGCGCGCTCGTCCGCGACATCCGGATGCCGGCATTGCCGATCATCGCTGGCGAGGGCTGCGCAGTCTCGAGCGCGGCAGTGAAGTCCGCACCGGGGATGCGCAGCAGGTGGCACTGCGTCTCGGCGGCGACTGTGGCCGAGCGCGGTACGCCGTGCAGCAGGCCCAGCTCGCCGACGTAACCGGGTGCGGCGACCGATGGCAGCTCACGCGATGTCCCGTCCGGCAGCTCGGCTGACACGGCCAGGACCCCGTCCTGGAGAATCCACAGGGCGTCCGCGTCGTCACCCTGCCGGATGAGGACAGTTCCGGGCGGCACGCTTTCCGGACGAGCGGTTGCGGCGAGTTGCTCGAACAGCCCGCGCGTAGCCCCGGCGAACAGCTCCAGCCGTTCCAGTAGTGCGATCCGCGGTGCCAACTCGGCGATTCGCGCGGCGGTCTCCCGGTCCAGCGTGCGCAGCGCCGATACCCCGAGCAGCGACAGGACCGGGAAGCCGAGGCCGATCGCGGCGAGCGCCCAGCCGACGCCGAGGTGTGCGTAGAGCTGACTTCCGATCACGGCCATCAGCACCGCGCTGCCCAGCATCAGTACGTCCACGGTGCCGAGGACGCGGCCGAGCACGTCCCGCGGCAGGTCTCGTTGCAGGGACGTGAACGCCAGCACGTCCACGATCACCATGCCGGCGCCGGACAGCACCTGCAGCGGCAGCGCACTCACGAGGTTCGGCACCAACGCGCTGAGCCACAGTGGCACGCACTCGAGGAAGATGCTGCCGATAATGACCGCGCTCATGCGCGTCGAACCCGCGAGCTTGTTGGCCACTCCCGCCGCAGCGATGCCGCCGAGAGCGTTGGCGACGAGCAACAGGCTGAAGCCGGTGTCTCCACCGCCCAGGTGTTCGGACAGCGGCGGCATCAACACGTTGGCCGTGTTGATCGCCGCCGAGTCGAGCACCATGAAGATCGTCAGGACGAGGGCGGTGCGGTACTGGCCGAGCGTCGAGAACCCGGCGTACCACTGGGCGAACACGTTGCCACCGGGTTCGGCGCTGCCCCGCGAGCGCACCGCCAGACGCGCGTACAGCAGCGCGGAGATGAGGAAGCTCGCCACGTTGATGAGAACTGCCCAGACCGGGTCGCCGGTCAGTAGCAGCAACGCGCCGATCCCGGGACCGAGCACCACGATGATGCTCTCGAGCAAGGCGAAGATGCTGTTTGCCCGCACCAGGTCGGACTCACTGACCACCTCCGGGATGAGTGCACCCGAGGCGGGACGGATCGGGGCAGCTGCCGCCGACACCAGTGCGCTGACCGCGAGCAGCAGGTAGAGCGACGCGTCGGTGCGGACGATCACCACCATGCCGAAGGTGGCGACGGCCGACGCCAGCGCGCTGACGAGGAGTACCTGGCGCCGGTCGTAGCGGTCGGCGAGCACGCCCGCATACCCGCCCAGCAACATGCCGGTGATCCACCGGACGGACACGAAGGCGGTCACCCATCCGGCCGAGTGCGTGCGGTCGTACACGTAGGCGGTGAGGACGACGATGTAGGACCAGGACGCCGACCCGTCTACAACGAAGGCGAGAACGAGGGTCCGCAGGTCGCGCGCCCGCAGCACGCCCGCCCAGCGACGGGCGAGGGCATCAGCCACGGCTGGCTCGCCTCCGGCCCCTGGGATCAGGCCTCCGGCTGCTCGTCCGTCGCCCGCTCCTCGCTCGTCGACAGCTTGTCGCGGTTGCGCGGGTCGATGAACGTGTCGATAAAGACGTGACCCTGGGTGTCGTCGTCGCCGTCGGGTTCCCGCGGCTCGGGCTCGCTGGTGTGCTCGGTCATGATCGCTGCCTTTCGATAGTGGGCTTGGCTGTGCCGGGAGCCTATGTGCCCCGCGCGCTCGCCGCAGTCAGCTAGCCGACAGCTCCGCGACGGGGAGCGCGCTCAGTTGACCCGGTGCGGACGTGCTCGACCTGGTCGCCCAGCCAGCCGCACCACTCGTCGACCCCCTGGCCGGTCCGGGCGCTCAGCTCGATCATCCGAGCCGTCGGGTTGATCGAGCGCAGGTTGCGCTGGAACAGCCCCAGGTCGACATCGAGGTGCGGCAGCAGGTCGATCTTGTTGACCAGCACGACGTCGGCCGAGCGGAACATCACCGGGTACTTCAGCGGTTTGTCCTCGCCCTCGGTGACAGCAAAGATCATCGCGCGGGCGTGCTCGCCGACGTCGAACTCGGCGGGGCAGACCAGGTTGCCGACGTTCTCGACGAGCACCAGATCCAGTTCGGCAACCGGTAGCCGGGCCAGCGCCGAACGCACCATCGGCGCGTCCAGGTGGCACTCGCCGCCGAAGCCGTTGCCGGTGTTGATGAGCTCGATCGCCGCGCCCAGGCCCCGCAGCCGGTCGGCGTCCAGGCTGGTCTCGATGTCGCCTTCGATGATGCCGATGCGCAACCGGTCACCGAGGCGCAGCAGCACCTCCCGCAGCAACGTCGTCTTGCCCGCGCCGGGGGAGGACATCAGGTTCACCGCGCACGCGCCCCCGGCAGCGAGGTCGGACCGGTTCAGCGCGGCGTGGCGATCGTTCTCGCCGAAGATCGCCTCGAGCACCTGGACCCGCTCCGGTCCGGTCTCGTACGCGGACAGGTCGTCGTGCGAGTGCGCATGATCGTGATCATGCGCGTGAGCGGTCCCGTCGTCGTGCCGGTGGAAGCGACCCATCTCAGGCCGTCGCGAGTTCGAGCTCGGTCACCAGGAACTCCTCACCTGCCACGACGGACACGTCCAGACCGCCGCACGACGCGCACGCGAACGCGGGGATGTCGCCGAGGCACTGCTCGACCCGACAGGCGCGACAGTGCAGCACCGCGGGAATGTGTTCGATAGCCAGCTTCGATCCGTCCAGCTCGGTGTCCGAAGTGATCATCGACCAACAGAACTCCAGGGTGTCCGGGACCACTTGGCGCAACTGACCGATCCGCAGATGGACGACGTCGACGGGGCGCTCCTCGGCGCGACGCAGCACGATGTCCGCGATGGCGCCACACAGCGAAAGCTCATGCATGGCAGGACGAACGGCACGTCACGTCCACCTCACGCGCAGCCAGCGATGAAACGGTGCGAATCGATGTCATCGACTGGTCGCCTCCTCAGCTGCCGGCAGCCCAGTCTGCGCCTGTGACGTAAGGGGAAGCAAGCAATCCGGGACCGGTGGCGGTTGATCGTGGCGCGCTCGTCCGGATAAGGGAGTCGATCAACATCTATTGACCGGCGCAATTACCGGAGGTAGGAAAGTGACTAGGGCCACGCAGGTGGATCGACAGTCGGTTCCAGTGGCTGGGGGAACCTCGAGTTCCGGAAAGTGACGGCTATGCCAACGGATGCAGCAGTCAAGGCCGAAGAAACCCTCATCCACGTGTTGTGGATCAACGCCGGTCTCAGCTGTGACGGAGACTCCGTCGCGCTGACCGCGGCCACCCAGCCCACGATCGAGGAGATCGCGCTCGGCGCGCTGCCCGGCCTGCCCAAGGTGGCCGTGCACTGGCCGTTGATCGACTTCGAGTGTGGGCCGAACGGCGGGGCGGACGACTTCCTGGAATGGTTCTTCAAGGCCGACCGCGGTGAGTTGGAGCCGTTCGTGCTCGTCGTCGAGGGATCGATCCCCAACGAGGCGCTCCACGACGAGGGTTACTGGTGCGGGTTCGGCAACAACCCGGCCACCGGTCAGCCGATGACCACGAGTGAGTGGCTGGACCGGCTCGCGCCCAAAGCGACAGCGATCATCGCGGCAGGAACCTGCGCGACGTACGGCGGCATTCACGCGATGGCCGGTAACCCGACCGGGGCGATGGGTGTCCCCGACTATCTCGGCTGGGATTGGAAGTCGAAGGCCGGGATCCCCATCGTGTGCGTCCCGGGGTGTCCGATCCAGCCGGACAACCTCTCCGAGACGATCACGTACCTGCTCTACATGGCGACCGGTCAGGCGCCGATGATCCCGCTCGATGACGCGCTGCGCCCGACCTGGTTGTTCGGCAAGACCGTCCACGAGGGTTGTGACCGGGCGGGCTACTACGAGCAGGGCGACTTCGCCACTGAGTACGGATCGCCCAAGTGCATCGTCAAGCTCGGCTGCTGGGGACCGGTCGTCAAGTGCAACGTCCCCAAGCGTGGCTGGATGAACGGCGTCGGCGGCTGCCCGAACGTCGGCGGGATCTGCATCGGCTGCACGATGCCGGGGTTCCCGGACAAGTTCATGCCCTTCATGGACGAACCGCCAGGCGGCAAGCTGTCCACGACGGCGTCGGGCATCTACGGCAAGGCGATCCGAAACCTGCGTCAGATCACCACCAACACGATTGACAAGGAACCGAAGTGGCGTCATCGGGGACGTGAACTCACTACCGGAGCGCGACGGACGTGGTAGCCGGCCCGCGCTCAGTGTTCACCCCCCTCCGGTCCACTCTCAGAGAGGCGACGTCATGACCTCGACGCGTTCCCGGCCCAGTCAGAGCAGCACCGCGAACAGCGGCGACCTCGTCGAGATGGCGTGGGATCCGATCACCCGCATAGTCGGCAGCCTGGGCATCTACACGAAGATCGATTTCAAGCAAAAAGTTGTGGCCGAGTGTCACAGCACCTCCTCGATCTTCCGCGGTTACTCGATCTTCATGAAAGGCAAGGACCCGCGCGACGCGCACTTCATCACCAGCCGAATCTGCGGTATCTGCGGGGACAACCACGCCACCTGCTCCTGCTACGCGCAGAACATGGCCTACGGCGTGAAGCCGCCGAACCTGGGGGAGTGGATCGTCAACCTCGGCGAGGCCGCGGAGTTCATGTTCGACCACAACATCTTTCAGGAGAACCTGGTCGGGGTCGATTACTGCGAGAGGATGGTCTCCGAGACCAATCCTGGCGTGCTCGAGCGCGCCAATCAGACCGAAGCCCCACACGCGGGTGACCATGGGTACCGGACCATCGGCGACATCATGCGCTCGCTCAATCCGTTCACCGGCGAGTTCTACCGCGAGGCGCTGCAGGTCAGCCGCAGCACCCGGGAGATGTTCTGCCTGATGGAAGGGCGCCACGTCCACCCGTCGACGCTGTACCCCGGCGGCGTCGGAACAGTAGCGACCATCCAGCTGATGACCGACTACATGTCGCGGTTGATGCGCTATGTCGAGTTCATGAAGAAGGTCGTGCCGATGCACGACGACCTGTTCGACTTCTTCTACGAGGCGCTTCCGGGCTACGAGCAGGTCGGGCTGCGACGCACGCTGCTCGGTTGCTGGGGATCGTTCCAGGACCCGGAGTACTGCAACTTCGAGTACAAGGACATGACGCAGTGGGGACGCAAGATGTACGTCACCCCGGGCGTCGTCGTCGACGGAAAGCTGGTCACCACCGACCTGGTCGACATCAACCTCGGCATCCGAATCCTGCTCGGCAGCTCCTACTACGACGACTGGGACGGCCAGGAGACCTTCGTCCGCAACGATCCGCTCGGCAATCCGGTGGATCGGCGCCACCCGTGGAATCAGCACACCAACCCTCGCCCGCAGAAGCGCGATCTCGACGACAAGTACAGCTGGGTGATGTCGCCGCGCTGGTACGACGGCAAGGACTACCTCGCGCTCGACACCGGCGGCGGCCCGCTGGCACGCCTGTGGTCCACGGCCCTCGCGGGGCTGGTCGACATCGGCTACGTGAAGTCGACCGGCAGCAGCGTGCAGATCAATCTGCCGAAGACCGCGCTGAAAGGCCCGGTCAGCTTCGAGTGGAAGATCCCGCAGTGGAGCAACACGATCGAACGTAATCGGGCGCGCACCTACTTCCAGGCCTACGCCGCGGCGGCTGCGCTGCACTTCGCGGAGAAGGCGCTGGTCGAGATCCGGGCCGGTCGCACGAAGACCTGGGAGAAGTTCGAGGTGCCGGACGAGGGCATCGGCTGCGGCTTCACCGAGGCGGTGCGCGGCGTGCTGAGCCACCACATGGTGATCCGCGACGGCAAGATCGCCAACTACCACCCGTACCCGCCGACGCCGTGGAACGCGAATCCGCGTGACTCATACGGCACCCCGGGACCGTACGAAGACGCGGTGCAGGGTCAGCCGATCTTCGAGGAGAATGACCGCGAGCACTTCAAGGGCATCGACATCATGCGTACCGTGCGCAGCTTCGATCCCTGCCTGCCCTGCGGGGTGCATATGTACCTCGGCGGCGGCAAGACCTTGGACACCTTGCACTCGCCGACCCAGTCCGTGACCGGCGAGTGACCGTTCCGGTGGCCGGTCAGCCCGATCGGCCGTCCGCGGACGGCAACGAGCTGCGGGCTGTCGGCGATCGCATCGAGTCGTTGCTGGACAGCCTGGCAGCAGGGGGACCGGCGAACCGGACGCGCGCGGAGGATCTCGTGGCCTGCGTGTCCGGGTTGTACGGCGCGGGCTTGGAGCGCGTTCTGGAGATCCTCGACGAGTCGGGGCGGCTCGACGCGGAGCTGCTCGATGCCCTGGCCGACGACGAACTGGTGGCGAGTCTGCTACTCGTCCACGACCTGCATCCGCACGACGTGCACACGCGGGTGCTCCGGGCGCTGGACACGGTGCGGCCCTACCTCGGCTCGCACGGCGGCGATGTGGAACTGCTCGGCGTGGACGACGACGGCGTCGTCCGGTTGCGGTTGCTCGGCAGTTGCGACGGGTGCCCGTCCTCGTCGGTCACCCTGCAACTCGCGGTGGAGGGCGCGGTGCAGACCGCCGCGCCCGAGACCACCCGGATCGAGGTCGACACGGGCGCGAGCGCGGCACCGGTCGGCGGGGTCATCTCGCTGGACTCACTGCGGACCCGCATCGACCAGCCGGGTCAGCCAGCCACAGCTACTTGGGTGCCTGTGCCGGACCTGATGTCGCTGACGTCCGGCGAGCTCGCCGGCTTTGACGTGGACGGACTGGGATTGTGTGCGTGCCGGATCGGTAGCGACATCTTCTGCTTCCGCGACCGGTGCGCGCACTGCGGGGAAAGCCTGGGCGGCGGTGTCATCGAACGCCGACTCGGCGACCCGGTCGGCAGTGGTGTGCTGCGCTGCCCGCACTGCAGGTCGCACTACGACGTGCGCCGCGCCGGTGCCGGCATCGACAACAGCGACGAACACCTGGACCCGCTGCCGGTACTGGTCCGGGACGGGATAGCGTCGATCGCGGTGCCGTCCACGGCGAGCGCATGACAACCGGTAGCAAGCTGCTCATTGCCGTGCGGACCAAGATCGTGGCTGCGGTGTCATCGGCATCAAAAACCGGTAGCAAGCTGCTCATTGCCGTGCGGGCCACCGTGGTGGTCGAAGTTGTGTCGGCATGACTGACTCGCCGCTGTTCGTGCTCCGCCGGATTGCCGCTCGCCCCCCGCCGGGTCCGGCCGGCGAGTCGTGCGAGATGTGCGATGTGCCGATCGGGGATGAGCACGCGCACGTCGTCGACATAAACAGCCGCTCGTTGATGTGCACCTGTCGGCCGTGCTACTTGCTGTTCACGGCCGGGACCGCGCAGCTGCGCTATCGCGCGGTGCCCGATCGCTACCTGTCGTTCCCGGAGTTCCGGCTCGGGCCCGGACAGTGGGATCAGCTCGAAATACCCGTCGGGCTGGCGTTCTTCTTCCACAACTCCAGCCTGGGCCGCACGGTCGCCTTCTACCCCGGACCCGCCGGTGCGACCGAGTCCGAATTGCCGCTCGAGGCGTGGAGCGCCGTGTCGGCCGACAACCCGCAGTTGAGCACGCTGGCGCCGGACGTGGAAGCCCTGCTGGTCCGCACTCCCGGACGCGGCAGCGGCTCGGTCACCTGCCACCTCGTCCCGATCGATGCCTGCTACGAACTGGTCGGGCACCTGCGCTCGGTGTGGCGTGGGTTCGACGGCGGCCAGCAGGCTCGCGAGCGCATCGAGACGTTCTTCGCAATGGTTGAGCAGCGCAGCAAACCGGCAGCTTCTTCGCAGGCGCACGCCGGGAGCACTCCGTGAGCGAGCTGCGCTTCTCGGTGGTGGACATCTTCGCCGAGCCGTACGCGGTGGCCCCGCAGCTAACCGCCCGGCTCCGCGTCGAGGAACTCACCGAGACCACGATCCACGCGATCGCGTTACGCGCCCAGGTGCGCATCGAGCCACAGCGGCGGCCGTACAGCGCGGACGAGGAACGGGGCCTGCTCGATCTGTTCGGGACCCGCGAGCGGTGGTACGACACGCTGCGTCCGTTCATGTGGATGCAGTCCAGCGCGATGCTGCAGGGTTTCACGGGCGTGACCGAGGTGGACCTCGGCATGCCTGCCACCTACGACTTCGACGTGACCGCGTCCAAGTACCTGCACGCATTGCGCGACGGAGCCGTCACCGTGGCGCTGCTGTTCTCCGGCACCGTGTTCACGCGCGGCGAGCGTGGTTTCGGGGTGGAGCAGATCCCGTGGGACCACGAGGCCCGCTACGACATGCCCATCGCGGTCTGGCGCGAGATGGTCGAGCACTACTACCCGGGTTCCGGCTGGCTGCGGCTGGATCGCGAGATCATCGATACGCTCGCGCGGTACAAGGCCGAACGGGGCATGACCAGCTGGGACGAGACGCTGCGCGCGTTGCTACCGAATTCGGACCGGTCCCGGTCATGAGCCTCGAATACGCCCGCCAGGTTGCGGACGCAGTGCTGTATGAGGGCTACCTGCTCTATCCCTACCGCGCCAGCTCGGGCAAGAACCAATCCCGGTGGCAGTTCGGCGTCCTCGGGCCGCCCGGAGCGCTCGAGACCGGTCGTGGTGAGGACCCCGCGATGGCGACGCAGTTCCTGCTGCGCGCAACCGGGGTCAGCGACCCCGGCGTCACCGTCCGGCTGCGGTTCCTCCAGTTGCAGCAACGACGCGCGCAGTCGGCGTCGCCGGCGGGTGACTTTCGGGACGTCGCTGAGCTGGCGGTCAACGGCGCCCGGTGGCTCAGCTGGGACGAGGCCGTCGAGCAGGAGATCACTGTCGGGCCGTGGTCGCTGGCCGAGCTCGGGGCCGAGCGGGTCGAGCTCGTGGGCGCGCCGGACGGTGCGGACGTCGAGTTGGTGCGCGACGAACACGATGCCGCCGCCGGTCGGCTGGTCCGCAGCCGTCACGAGGTGCGGGGCGAGTTGCGGGTCCGCGCCCAACCGGTCGAGGGCGCGCCGGATCTTGTCCGGTTGTCGATCCGCGTCGACAACGTGACGTCTGACGCCGCCGAGGACAACCAGAGCGCGATCGCGGCCTCGTTCATCGGAGCCCACCTGCTCGTCTCGGCCACGGACGGCGAGTTCGTCTCGATGACCGATCCGCCCGACGATGCTGCGGCGGCCGTCGACGCGTGTACTCAGCACCGGTGCTGGCCGGTGCTGGCTGGACCGTCCGGCGAGCGTTCCCTGATGTTGGCGTCGCCGATCATTCTGTACGACCATCCCGAAATCGCCGCGCAGAGCGCAGGTGCGCTGTTCGACTCCACCGAGATAGACGAGATCCTGACCCTTCGGGTCATGACGCTGACCGACGAGGAGAAGGCGGCGGCGCGCGCGACCGATCCCAGGGCGGCGGAGATCATCGATCGGTGCGACGCGATGTCGCCGGACGCGATGCAGCAGCTGCACGGCATCCTGCGCGATCCGCATGCACTGGACAGCGCGCTCATCGAGCCGTTCGAGAAGTCCTTCGAGCAGTCGATCGACAGCGAGCTGCCGTGGTGGGATCCCGGCGTCGACGCCAGCGTGAACCCGCAGACCGACGCGGTGCTCATCAACGGGGTGTCCGTGACGGCCGGCAACACGGTGCGGATACACCCGTCGCGCCGTGCCGACGCGCAGGACCTGTTCTTCGCCGACCAGGTGGCGCGCGTCGCCGCCGTGCATTCCGATGTCGACGGCGAGACCCATGTCGCCGTCGTCCTCGTCGATGATCCGGCCGCTGACCTGCACGACTGGTACGGGCGCTACCTGTATTTTGCCCCGGATGAGCTCGAGCCGATGCCGGCAATCCCGCCGTCGTCGCCACCTACTGATCATCGAGAGGAGAGTCGACCGTGAGATCTATCGGAATGATCGCCACCGCCGTCGTCGGCGCGCTCACCGCGGCCGCCGTCACGCTGGGTGTGCGCTCGATCCCGGACATCAAGCGTTACCTCAAGATTCGCAGCATGTAGGAGGAGCAATGCCAGACACACCAGGCGAGCAGCTCGCCGAGGAGCCGCAGGGCGAGCGCGGCCAGCCCGGTTCGCGCGACACCGGGTCCGACGAGCCATCCGGCGGGCCGACGGACCGTCCGAGCGGTGGGTCCGACCAGGACTCCGATACCGCGATCGCCGGGCAGGAGTCCGACGACGACGCCCCCAATTTGCCGACGCCGTAGGGACAGCAGGGAGACACCATGAGCGACAGCGAAGCGCCCATTCCGCCGTACGAGGGACGCAAGCCCGAGGCGAGCGAGGAGCAGGCCACCGAGAAGGAGGGTGCGCGGACAGGCGGCGCGACCGCGCCGGTCAGCGACTCGGACATGAAGGCAGCCAACCCGGCCGACACCGAGCGGGGGGCCACCGCCTCGCCCGCCGACGAGCAGCCGGCCGCAGAGACCGAGGACGGCGAATCATCTGCGGCGAGCACCGGGCCCAGTCACGAGCCCGGTACAGCACGGGGAGAACACCACGCCTGATCCCGGCACGCGGATTCTCGTCGCGGGGATCGGCAACATCTTCTTCCTCGACGACGGGTTCGGACCGGCGGTGGCCGTGGCGTTGCTGGCGCGCGCGGTCACTGAGCCGCTGCCCGACGGAGTACGCGTCGTCGACTACGGAATCCGTGGGATGCACCTCACCTACGACCTGCTGTCCGGAGTCGACGCGCTCGTGCTCGTGGACGCGCTTCCGGGCAATGACTCGGCGGAGCGTCCGCCGGGCACGGTCACGGTCCTGGAGGTGGGACCGGACGACATCGGCGAGAGTGAGTTCGATGCCCACGGGATGTCGCCGGTGGCGGTCCTGGCTAGTCTCGGGTCGATGGGGGCGACGCTGCCCGCGACCTATCTGGTCGGCTGCGTCCCGGCCGACGTCGGCGAGGGGATCGGGCTCAGCGAGCCGGTCGGCGCGGCAGTCGATGCGGCAGTTACCGCCGTCACCGATCTGCTGAGCGAACTCGACCCCGGGCGGTTGGCCGGCGCGACGCGACAACGGGGGCACTGAGATGTGTCTCGGGATCCCCGGACGGGTGCTGTCGCGGGTCGACGGCTACGGCGATCAGCTGGTACTCGTCGACGTGGTCGGCGGTCATCGCCGCGTCAACCTCGGCATGCTGGAAGACGCGGACCAGGCCGCGCTGAGCATCGGCGACTGGGTGATCATCCATATGGGCTTCATCGTCGAACGTGTCGACGAGGCCGGCGCTGAACAGGCCATGGCCGGCCTGGAGCTGATGGGCCGGCCCAGGGAGCGTGACGTGATCGACGACAGCGCCGCCGCGGCTGTCGAGTGACCCTCGCCGGCGCGACCGTGTTTGCCCGGTACGCGTACCCGCCGAACGAACTCGGTTACTGCGGTCCGGACGACGCCTCCGTTCTGTTGCGTCCGGATCCGGCCGTCGCCGAGGAGCAGATCCGCTTGCATGCGCGCCAGTTCGACGGTGCGTGGGCCTATCTCGAGCTGATCGCCGCTGGGTCCGGTATCGCCGACCCGCTCGACGCCCGGGTGGTCGAGGCGTATTGGATCGGCAACGACCTGCTCGACAACATCGACCCTCACGACTCGATGACCCGGCTCAAGCACCGTTTCGCCGCCCAGCCCGGCGCCACCTGGACACCCGGGTTCCCGCATCACAGCTTTCAGGTCTTCGCCGTCTACCCGTGGTCGGGGTTGCTGAGCAAGGGCACCAACAATGCGGTGGCGCTCTCGATTCTGGAGCAGTGCCGGATCCGGTGGGGACGGGTCGTTGCCGTCGACGGAACCCGGGTGCGGGTGCTGTCGCGCCCGCTCGTCCTGCGCGACGGGTTGCTGGTGCTCGGCGAGCCGGGTGAGCACAGTGCCGCCTGGTCGGTGGACGGAAGTTCGTTGCTCGCGCCCACGTCTGATCGAACGCCGGTCGCGGTCGGTGATCACGTCGCGATGCACTGGGACTGGGTCTGCGACATCCTGACCCCACCTCAGCTCGCCGAGTTGACCGCTCGCAGCGATGATCAGTTGGCTCGTACGAACGCCGCACTGACCAATTCGGTGCGGTGACCTCGATGCAGCTAAGAACAGCGAGCGAAAGCGATGCCGAGCGTGACGATCCGGGGTAGCGTCCGAATCACTGCACTAGGAGTCCGACGGCAGGGGTTCACCACGTGGCGGTAAGCGTCGACCGCAGCGATATCCGGCAGCCCGCCGGTACCGGTCGCGCGCGCCGTCAGTTTCGCGTCGAGGGCGTCGTCCAAGGCGTGGGCTTCCGGCCGTTCGTGTACGCACTGGCCCGCGAACTCGGGTTGTCCGGGTCGGTCGGCAACACCGGCGACGGGGTCCTGATCGAGGTCGAGGGCGATCCCGCGGCCCTGGACCAGTTCGGTGCGCGTCTCGGCGCGGACGCTCCGCCGCTGGCGCGCGTCGAACGCATCGGTTGCGAAGAGCTCGCCTGCGTCGGCGGCACCGGATTCACCATCGAGGACTCGCGCGGGACAGGCGGGCGTACCCTAGTCTCGCCCGACATCGCCACC
>JALZAI010000051.1 GCA_030948475.1 Actinomycetota bacterium | reverse complement strand
GCGCTGTACGTGCGCTACACCGACGGGCAGCGCGAGTACTACGACACCAACGCCGATCCGGCCGAGCTGCACAACCTGGCTGCCACCGCTGCGCCGGCGCGGCTGGCCGCACTCGAGCACGCACTGTCCGCATTGGAGCGCTGCCACCGCGCGGCCGGCTGCCAGGCGGCCGCCCGGCTCGCCGGCTGAGCCGAGGGCCGGGCGCGGATCATCCCCGCCGAGTGCCACTGAGCGATGCTCTATGCGACAGCCTGTCCCGGCTGCGAGCAGCTCCCCACGATGCCTCGCTCGTCGTTTCATTGTGGAAGCTCGGGACAGCCATTCGTGCCCGCGGCCGGCGCATTTAGGGTTCGACCCAGCGCCCAAGCGACATCGAGACCGTCGAGGAGTTGCTGGCGAGCGATCGTCCTATCCTCTGAGCGTGCGTTCAGTCTCGGCACCGTCAACCGCCTGAGGAGGACACGTGGCCACTGTCGTCAGTACCGACCGACTTACCCGGACGTTTGGTAGCCGACGCGGTGTCAGCGACGTGAGCCTGTCGATCGAACAGGGCGAGGTCTTCGGCTTTCTCGGCCCGAACGGCGCCGGCAAGTCGACGACGATCCGCCTGCTGCTCGGCCTGTACCGGCCGACGTCGGGCCGGATGCGCGTGCTCGACCTCGACCCGACGCGCGAGGCGGTCGGGATCCACCGGCGGGTGGGGTACCTGCCCGGCGAACTCGCGCTCTACCCGCGGCTGACTGGCCGCGCGCACCTGAACTGCTTCGCACACGCCCGCGGCCTGACCGACCTCGCCTACCGCGACCAACTCGTCGAACGGTTCGATGTCGAGCTGGACCGTCCGGTGCACACCCTGTCCAAGGGCAACCGGCAGAAGCTGGGCGTGGTCGCCGGGTTCATGCACCGGCCCGACCTGCTCGTGCTGGACGAACCGACGTCCGGACTCGACCCGCTGCTGCAGGAGGAGTTCGCCCGGCTGATCCGTGAAACGGTCGACGACGGCCGGACGGTCTTCCTGTCCTCACACGAACTGGACGAGGTGCAGCGGGTGGTCGACCGCCTGTCGATCATCAAGGATGGCAAACTCGTCGTCACCGACAGCGTCGAGGGACTGCGGGCCAAGGCGCCGCGCACTATCGAGTTCCGCTTCGCGCGTCCGGTCGACCCACAGCGCTTCGCCGCCCTCGACGGTGTGCACGTCACCGACCACGCCATGGGCCGCGTCGCGCTCTCGGTCACCGGAGCGGTCGCACCGCTGCTGCAGGTCGCGGCCGGACTGGAACCCATCGACATGACGGCCCGCCCGGCCGATCTGGACGAGTTGTTCCTCAGCTACTACCGGGCCGACGGGAAGCTGGACAATGCGAACTGACGTGACCCGCCTGGACCTGCGGTTGCGTCGCCGCTCGATGGTCGGCTACACGATCGGGATGGTCGCGTACGCCTTCGTTATCGTGGCGCTGTACCCGACGTTCAAGAACGACCAGAACCTGAACCGGTTCACCCAGGGCGGGGGCGCCAAGTTCGCCGCGCTATTTGGCGCCAGCGGCCCGCTGACCACTCCGCCCGGCTGGCTCAACGCCAACCTGTACGGCAACTTCGTCCCGCTCGTCGTGCTGCTGCTGACGATCGGTTACGGAGCGCACGCGATCGGCGGGCAGGACGAGGACGGCACGCTCGGAGTCGTGGCTACCCTGCCGGTGAGCCGGCGCAGCTTGGTGCTGCAGAAGTTCGCGACCATGTGCGCGCTGGCGGTTCCGGTCAGTGTCGCGACGCTGTTGTGCGTGCTCGCCGGGCGGAGCTTCGAGTTGTCTGTCGGCATCGGCCAGCTCGTTGCCATCACGATCGGTACGCTTTTGCTGGGAATCGACTTCGGTGCTCTCGCGCTGCTGATCGGTGCACTGACCGGTAGCCGCGGGACCGCGCTGGGGGTCACCTCGTCCGCGGCCGCCGCCGCTTACCTGATCAGCTCGCTAGCGCCGGTGGTGCCCTGGATCCGGCCCGTGCGGGGCGTCTCGCCGTTCTACTACGCAGTCGGCCAGGGCCAACTTGTGCAGGGCCTACGCACACCATCGTTGATCGTCCTGATCGCCGTCGCTCTCGCCCTACTGGCTGCTGCCGTCGTGGCGTTCGAGCGGCTGGACATCCACTGACGGTTCAGCCAAGGATCCGGGCGGAACGACCACCGTCCAGGCCCGACGGGGGGACCCATCGGGCCTGTCCGGGCGTGTCGGGTAACTAGCTACTGCTCGCTAGAACCGCCCTCGTGCTGGACGTCACCGGCGGGGTCCGCGTGGCCGCCGGGGCCGTCGCTGGGCGCCTCGGTCTCGGTCGAGCTCTCCGAGCCCTCACCGGCCGTCGCGGACGAGGCCTTGCTGACGGCG
>JALZAI010000047.1 GCA_030948475.1 Actinomycetota bacterium | reverse complement strand
TCGCCGACCTGCGCACGGGTCCTGATCAGCTGCGATCCGGCCTCCCGGTTCTGGCGCGTCAGGAGGCGGTGGTTGTGCTGGCCGACGCGATCATGTCGGCAGAGCGCATCGCGCTGCTCGGCGATGGGGCCGACCACGTCGCGCGCAGTGGCGAGCCGGCCGAGGTCGTCGCCATGTTGTCGGCCGTCCTGCGTCGTTCGCGACCTCCCGCGCAGCGGCCGCCGGACCAGCGCCGCGCGGGCGGCATCTGGGTCGACGTGGTGCAGCGCACCGCGCAGGTCCGCGGGCGCCCACTGGTTCTGACTGCGCGTGAGTTCGACTTGCTGGCGTACTTCGTCACCAACCCCGGCGCGGTCCTGAGCCGGGAGAAGCTGCTGGCCGATGTGTGGGGCTGGGATGTCGGCTGCCTGAGCACCGTCACTGTGCATGTCCGGCGGCTTCGGCGCAAGCTCGAGGCGGACCCGGCCGCACCCGAGTACATCAAGACGATCTGGGGCATGGGCTACCGGCTGGACCCGTCCCCGCTGCGGTGAGCGAGAACAGGGCAGCGCACCCCGGTTACGGCAGTGTGCCCTCAGCCACAAGTTCGGACCACATCCGCCGCGTGCGCCAAGCGCGACGCCGCGTCCTCGAGCATGCCGGTCGTACTGGCGGCGTAGGACAGGACAAGGGCCGGCGGATATCGGTAGGTGCCGCTCATCGTCGCGGCACCGAGGACCTCCACCCCGACTGCTCGAGCGGCTTCGACCAGTTGATTTTCGGGCAACTCCTCGGGCAGCAGGACCGTCACATGCAGCCCACCCGCGCTGCCCATCACCTGCCAGCCGGGCAGCCGTGCCTGCAGCGCCGCCACGAACGCCGCCCGCCGCAGGGCGTAGCGGCGGCGCACTGCCCGCAGCTGCCGGTCGTACGCACCGGAGGCGATGAAGTCGGTCAGCGCGTATTGTTGGAACGCGTCGCCGCCGTAGTCGGCGTGGCTCTTCTCGGCCCGCAACACCTCCAGCAGGTGCGCCGGCGGCGCCAGCCAACCCAGGCGCAGCCCCGGCGCGAGGGTCTTGCTCACGCTCCCGAGCAGCGCGACGTGGCCCGGGTCGAGACCTTGCAGGCAGCCGACGGGATCATGCCCGTAGCGGAACTCCGCGTCGTAGTCGTCCTCCACGATCAACCCTTGGGCGTCCTGCGCCCACTGGCACAGTTGGTCGCGTCGCTCCGCGGGCAGGATGGCGCCGGTCGGGTACTGGTGCGCCGGGGTGCAGATGACGGCGCGCGCGCCGCTCTGTGCGAGCAGCTCGACGCGCAGACCGTGTTCGTCGACGGGGACGTCGATGACCTGAAGACCTGCGCCCCGCAGATGGTGGCGCTGGAGAGCGTTGCTGGGGTCTTCCACCGCGATCGCGCTGTGCCCCAAGCGCTGCAACACACGGGCAAGCAGGGCGATGCCTTGGGTGACGCCGTGAACGATGAGCAGCCCATCGGCCGACGTCATCGCGCCCCGGACCCTGGCCAGGTACTGCGCCACTTCGTTGCGCGCTGCGTGTGTTCCCCACGGCTCGACGTAGCCCAGGCCCGACGTGGGCATCGTCGCAATGGCCTGCCGGATCGCGGCCCCCCACGCTCGGCGCGGGAAGAAGGACAGATCCGGCATGGCCGGGCGAAGATCGATCGCGGTGGAGGTCGTCGGTGGCAGCGGCGGTGGCGGTGCGGCCGTCCAGCCCGTAATGCTGGGCAATCGCGCGACCGTCGTACCCGCTCCCTTTCTGCTGAGCACGAACCCCTCGGCCGCCAGCTGCGCATACGCCTCGACGACAACGCCCCGCGAGATTCCAAGGTCTCTGGCCAGGACGCGTGAGGAGGGCAGTGTCGTTCCGGCGACGAGCTGACCGCGGCGAATAGCGTCGCGCAGCGCCATGGTCAGTCGCACCCGAAGCGGGGGACCCCCGCGGCCGCCGAGCGCAACGAGTATTTCGGCGGCGTTCAGCGGCACGTCGTCGCCTCCTGTGCTCGAATTCTGCGACCCGACGGATCAAGAGTGCAACCTCGGCGGGTCGTCAGTCGCGGCTCGACCATCGCGCTGGGAAATGTCCCGAACTGTTCACGCCGATGATCTTGCTGGGCCCGCTACGTTCAGGAAGAGTCCCGGAGTCAGCTGCCCGCCCCCGAAACGGGGCGAAAAGGAACGGAATGTCAGTTGGTGCACTGGCCTCAGCCGTCGGCAAGGGGCTGTTCGCGGGCGTCGCCGGCACTGCGGCGATGACCGTGTCCAGCACCCTCGAAGCAAGACTGAGCAACCGCGAGCCCAGTACCGCGCCGGCGGACGCGGCCGCCAAGGTACTGGGCGTCGAGCCGGTCGGTGACCAGGAGAAGGCCCGGTTCTCCACCTTCGTCCACTGGGGCTACGGCACCGCGTGGGGCGCGCCGCGCGGGGTGCTGGCGGTCGTCGGCCTGCCTGCCTCGATCGCCAGCGCAATCCATCTCGGCATGGTCTGGGGCAGCGAGGTCGTGATGTTGCCGAGGCTCGGCGTCGCCCCACCGCTCTCCGAGATGCCACCCAGATCGGTGGCCATCGACGGCTTCCACCACACCGTCTACGCGGTCGTCACCGGCCTGACCTACGCCTTCCTCAACCGATCGAATGCCTCGGCGTGAAGGACAAATTTTGGCGGTGGCGAGCGCAACCCCGGCCAGTCGGAATGCCGTCTGCGCCGACATTCGAGAGAGGACGGCTGCGCGTCGATGTGCCCCCGTCGAGTAAGACCGGCGTCCCGTTTGTCACTAACCCTTCAGACGGAGTCCATCCCCGTCGTTCGTCGATCATTGTCGTGAGGAGATTCATGACCGCACTGAAGCCGGGTGACGCCTTTCCGAAGCTGGCGCTGAGCCTGCCTGGCGGAGACACCTTGACACTGCCCGACGGGTTCGCCGGCGACTTCGGGGTTGTGCTGTTCTACCGCGGCTCGTGGTGCCCGTACTGCAACTCCCAGCTGCGTGCGTTCCAGCGGGCCGGCGACACTTTGGCCGGGATCGGCGTGCGGGTCGCGGCGCTGTCGGTCGATGACGAGGCCACGACCGCCGAGCTGGTGAGCAAGCACGGGCTGACGTTCCCGGTCGGGCACAGCGCAGACGCCCGTGCCGTCGCAGAGGTGACGGGCGCGTTCGTCAACCCCGACCCGCAGCATCTGCAGTCGACCGGTTTCGTGCTGGACCCGCGCGGGAAGGTCATCGTGAGCGTGTACTCCAGCGGCGCCATCGGCCGCCTGGTACCCGAAGACGTCGTTGGGCTCATCCGCTACATCCGCGAGCACGCCGCCTCGTCCGCCGCCTAGGAAAGGCACACACCGTGGGTGACTCCGACATCAACTACGACATCAACTACTACTTCGACCCGGTGTGCCCGTTCGCGTGGATGACCAGCAAATGGGTCCGCATCGTGCAGGCCCAACGCGATTACCGCGTGGACTGGCGATTCATCTCACTTCGACTGATCAACGCCGCGATCGACTACGACAGCCAATTTCCGGACGGCTACGACGCCGGCCACACCGCCGGTCTGAGACTTCTGCGGGTGGCGGCCCAATTGCGCGCCGAGCGCGGCCGGGATGCGATCGGGCCACTGTACGCAGCCCTGGGTGCGCGGGTGTTCGACACCGCACCGGCACCGGACGAGCCGGTCGGCTGGCACGGCACCCGCGAGTTCCTCGAGCCGGTACTGACCGAGTTGGATCTGCCGCTGGAGCTGGCCGATGCTCTCGAGGACGAATCCTGGGACGCCGAGCTGCGACGGGAGACCGACGAGGCGCTCGGTCTCACTGGCAAGGACGTCGGCACGCCGATCATCCATTTTCGGCCGCCCACCGGTGTCGCGTTCTTCGGGCCGGTCATCAGCCGCCTGCCCAACGAACAGCAGGCCGGCTCACTGTGGGACAACGTGATCGGGCTCGCCGGCTTCGGCGGTTTCGCAGAACTCAAACGCAGCCTGCGCGAACGCCCACAACTGGCCAGCTTCGGAGTCGATGGTGACGCAGTGGGCAGGCAGGAGGACTGGCACGGCGGGAGTCGACGCGCCAAGAAATAGACGAAAGCAGGCCCGTTGCTCGCCTCGACCACTTCGCCTGGCGCCCCTAGCCCCGGCCGACTGGCCGTATGGGCGGCGCCCGCGATCAGTTCCGACGACCGGTGTTGGCAGATCCCGATCAACCGATCGTTGAACGGTCGGCAAGCGCGCAACACAGTCTCGCGGCGGACCGAGAGAAAGGCGGAACGATTGCGTCATGTTCTGGAGCCCATAGACAGCCCCGATCAGCACGTGGTCGGGCAACGCTGGCCCGACATTGCGCTGCCGGATCACAGCGGCGTGCAGCGCACCCTGACGGAGGTATGCGGACGCGATCCGTTCCTGCTTCATACCTGGCGCGGTGTCTTCTGCCCGAAGGAACAGACCTTCTTCCGGCGGGTACTGCTTCCCCTTCAGGAGGAAGTGGATGTGGCCTACACCCGCATCGTGAGCCTGTCCACCGAGCCGCCGGAGGTCGCATCCGCCGTGCGTGCCGGCCTCGATGCTCGGTGGACCTTCTTGTGCGACGTCGATCGCACAGTTCTCACCGAGACCGGCCTTATCGAGACGACCGACACCGTTCACAACCCGTACGCCCCGTACTCCTACCTGCTGATGCCCGACCTCACCGTCGCAGCCGCTTGGAACGGCTACTGGTACTGGGGGCGTCCCACCGCCGAAGACATCCGTCAGGCGTTCCGTGATGCGATCCGCGCCCTGCACGCCGACACCTGGCGCGTGCCCCGCGAGGACGACTGATGCCGTGGGTGTGGCTGGCCGCCCTCGACACCGACGAATCGGTGGTCACCGGCACCCTCGCAGCCGCCACCTGGCACGGCGGCCGATTGGTCGCCTGGCCCCGTGGCCCACGACCGCATCCGGCAGCGATGCGCGCCGACGCCGCGTTCATCGACCCGGCCGGGCCCGCGACCGACCTCACCGTCCAAGTCCTCGAGCCAGGACGGGAGCCGCTCTACGACGACCCCGCCGTTCAGCATCTATTTCGCAACCTGGAACGCTGGAGCGAAGTCGGCGCAGGCGCACTCACCAGCCTCACCCGCGACAGCAGCCACTGGGCCGGCGCCCTGTTCGCCGGCCCCGTCGAACTCGCCGGCCTCGTCACCGTCGGGGCAGTCCGACGAGGACGGCTGGAAGCGGGTTTCGCGTCCACGCGCCGCCAGGTGCTGCACGGCACCCAACGCAACGCCGGCGCACCGTGGCCGGCCGCGGACTGACAGCCAGGGAGAACACGATGTCAACCAGTTCCGAGATCACGAGTACGCGCGACCCAGCCACCACCCGTGTCTAGCCCGGATGTCAGCAGCTACGACGTCATCGTCATCGGCGGAGGCGCCGCAGGGGAGAATCTTGCTCGTCCCGCAAGGTGTGCCTGAGCGGACGGCTCGGTCTCCGTGTCAATAAGGATGGAGTCATTCGAGCGGCGTAGTTGTCAGGATTGCGGCAGCTCGCGATGATGGCCACGCTCATAGACATCTCGTTCAGATGGTCGACTTGCGGCCTCCCACTTCGCTCATGGGTGGACCGCAGCGGGGCGGGGGCCGAGGCGCGGCGTATGCCGGAAGCGATGGGGCGGCCGAACAGGCCCAACACTTCGCTGGCGGCTGCGGCGGAAGCGATCGCGGCGGGGACCACCGGCCGATGGCTGCGTGCGGTGTCCCAGTTCGG
>JALZAI010000037.1 GCA_030948475.1 Actinomycetota bacterium | reverse complement strand
GCACGGCGGTGGTGACGCCGTCGAGCCACGCCTGCGCGTCGACCCGGCGCGCGAAGTGACGGGCGTGCTCGTTGGCCGCCGAGTCTCGGTAGCGGGCACGCCACTGCCCGTTCGGTCGCTTCGTGACACTCGCCATTCGAGCACTCCTCGCATCGCGGTCCGTACCGGCAGTGTGCCTGCCACCTATGACAGATTCACCGTGGCCGGCGAGCTTCGCCGCGGAATCGTGCAGCAGGTGTGTCTTAGAGCATTTTGCGGGCTGGATGTTCAGTTCGGTAATCACGGGTGCAACGTGGGCTGCGTCGTGTACGGATGTCCTGCTGCGAGCGACGGCGCGGTAGACGGTGGAGCGCGCGACGCTAGACCCAGACCTGAAACGCGATCTGCTATTGCGCGCAACAGCAGATCGCACCAGCGTCTCCGAAGTCATCCGCCGCGCTATCGGCGACTACCTCCACGCCAGCTGAAGGTGCCGTGCGGATCGGCTCTTCGGGCATCGACAGCGCCCGGGCCCCGCCACCGCTGGGCAGCCGCCGATTGCTAGCTACGATCCCGACAGACTTCTGCGGTCGCCCGCCATCCATGACCGGAACGGGCTGGAGTATTGCGGTCAGGCCTGGCTGGTCTGGGCGTGTAGATGTCGACTGTCAACGACGCCCGCGAGTCGCACCGACTGTGGTTGCACGAAACTGATCGTTGACACGACGCCGTGAGGTGCTTATGTTAGATTCACCATTAGAAATGGTGGATATATCGCAGCGATAACATAGTGCACGCGATCCACCGAACTGGATGGAGTCGTGAGCCCGATGCGCGCTGTCGTCTTCGCCGCCGAGAAGCGCCTTGCGCTCGAGAAGCGCACCGAGCCCGTACCGGGCCCGAAGGAGGTGTTGATTGAGACGGCAGCGGTCGGCATCTGCGGCACGGACGCGCACGTGTTCGACGGCGAGTTCGAGGGAACGGTGTTCCCGCTGGTGCCGGGGCACGAGGCGACCGGCACCGTGCTTGCGCTGGGCTCGGGCGCCGACACGACCGGCCTTGTGGTGGGTGATCACGTCGCGGTCAATCCGAGCACGACCTGTGGTGAGTGCGAGTACTGCCTGACCGGCCGCTCGAACCTGTGCCGCAAGTGGAACGGCCTCGGCGTCGTGGCCTCAGACGGGGCGGCGCAGGAACGCTTCGTCGCCCCGCTGGCGAACGTCTTCAGGTTGGCTTCCGGGACCGATGTGCACCAGGCTGCGCTCATCGAGCCGCTCGCCTGCGCGATCCGTGGCTGGGACGTGCTGCCGCGCCGGCTCGGTGACCATGTGCTCGTCTACGGATCCGGCACGATGGGTCTGCTGATGGCGCAGCTCGCGCCGCGTGCCGGTGCCGCGTCGGTGACGATCGTGGATGTCAACACCGAGCGCCTCGTAACCGCGACCGACGTCGGGGTCAGCCACGCGTACGCGAGCGCCGACGAGGCAGACCGCGAATTGTGGGATGTCGTCGTCGACTGCACCGGCAATATCCGCGCGATCGAGGACGGACTGCCTCGGGTTAAGGCCGGGGGCACATTCCAACACTTCGGTGTCGCGCCGACCGAGGCGATGGCGAACTACTCGCCATTCCGCGTGTATCGCGACGAAATCTCGATCGTGGGGTCCATGGCGGTGCTCAACTCGTTCGGCCGGGCGGTGGAGATGTTCGAGGCGGGCGCGATCAAGGCGGCCCCGATGATCAGCCACTCGTTTACCCTCGACGATTACGCCGACGCGCTGCAGATGTTCCGCGACGGAACCGGCCGCAAACTCCAGATCCGCCCGAACGACACCATCTCGCGCGTGTTCACCTCATGACCGCCACCACCACCGCAACGGCGCCCCCTCCGGACCCCCCCCGGTCCACCGCACGCGGACTGCGCCGCCGCACGCGCACCATCGTGCAGATCGTCGTCGTCGTGGTGCTATTCGGCGCGGTCGCGCTCGGCACCAAGGTCGTCAGCAACTCCTCACCCTTGGTCGCCGGCCAGCAGAAGTTCTCCGCCGCCACCTTCGGCAAGAATAACTTTCCCAAGGTCCAGGCCAACATCGTCAAGCGCGCGGTGCCCGCGGTCACGCTGGCTGACGCGCTGAAGGGGAGCCAGGACGCGGCGGCCAAGAAGTACGGCGTGCCGGTGTCCGGCGGTGTCGGACCCGAGGTGGCAGTGAGCTTCAGCGGCACGTTCGGCAAGCACGACGGATCCGGCATCTATAACGTCACCGTCCCCGGCCTGCCTAAGGCGATCGTGGTGCGCGTGC
Source organism: Actinomycetota bacterium (assembly GCA_030948475.1). Lineage (GTDB taxonomy): Bacteria > Actinomycetota > Actinomycetes > Mycobacteriales > Jatrophihabitantaceae > JALZAI01. The sequence goes on along the minus strand of JALZAI010000037.1, from coordinate 4,081 downwards.
AGACCGGTCCGGCGATCAACGGCACCGACCTGCGCGACGCCACCGGCAAGTTCCAGTTCGGCCAGTTCACCAATCAGATCGACTATCAGAACGCCGCGTCTGCCCTGAACAACGGGCTGAAGACGACCGTGCTCGCCAAGCTCCCCTCGGGCAGCCTCACCGGCAAGAAAGTCACCGGCGTCGGCGTGTTCCAGCTCATCAACCCCGACGGCTGGCTGCTGACGCCGGCGAAGCTAAGCGTCTCGTGAACGCCGTGATCGAGCGACTCCTGGACGGCGCCAACGAGGTCGTGCTCCGCGCGCACGGCGTGGTCAAGACCTATGGCGGCACCCGGGCGCTGAGAGGTGTCAATTTCGAGATCCAGCGCGGACAGGTCACCACCCTGTTCGGCGAGAACGGCGCGGGCAAGTCGACGCTGATGAAGATCCTGTCCGGCGTCGAGTCGGCAACCTCCGGCCTCATCGAACTCGACGGCGAGCCGGTCTCGTTCGGCTCGACCGTCGACGCCCGCGACCGTGGCATCTCGATCATCCACCAAGAGCTCAGCCTCGCACCCAACCTCAGCGTCCGAGACAACATCTTCATGGGCCGCGAGCTACGCTCCGGCCGCGGCGACGTCGACTTCGCCGCCGAAGCCCGCGCAACGCGCCGACTCATGACCGAGCTGCAGGAAGACATCGACCCGCAGACGCCGGTCAGCGACCTGCGTCTCGGCCAGCAGCAGATCGTCGAGATTGCCCGGGCGCTGTCCATCGACGCGCGCATCCTGATCATGGACGAGCCAACCTCTGCGTTGAGCGCGACCGAGGTCGAGGTGCTGTTCACGGTCATCCGCGACCTCACCGCGCGCGGCGTCTCGATCGTCTACATCTCCCACCACCTCGAAGAAGCGCTGCAGATCACCGACCACGCGGTGGTGCTGCGCGACGGGACGATCGCCGCGACCGCCCGCGCCGAGGACATCGACCTGGGCTGGGTGGTGCGCAACATGGTGGGCGCCGACTTCGACCTCGGCGAGCCGCCTCAGGATTCCAAAGGGCCCGATGTCGCGCTGGAGATCTCGGACCTGCGGGTGGCCGACACGCGCATCCCAGGCCGCTCGGTGGTGGACGGCGTGAACCTCACCGTTTGCGCCGGGGAGATCGTCTGCCTCTACGGCCTGATGGGCGCCGGACGCACCGAGCTGCTCGAGGCCGTCGCCGGGCGCGTGCCCACCGCCGGCGGCCGTGTGCTATTGCAGGGTTCCGATCTGTCGGGGCTCAGCATCGCCGAACGCATCGACCGCGGTCTTGGCCTGGTGCCCGAAGACCGGCAGCGCGACGGGCTGGTGCAGACGATGAGCGTTGGCCGGAACCTGTCGCTGGCCAGCATCGCCACCTTCACCCGAGGCTTGTTCCTGTCCCGCCGCCGCGAACGTGAGCTCGTCGGCGCCGGGATCCGCGATGTACATGTCAAAACCGCCGGCGCCGCCGCCGCGATCGGGTCGTTGTCCGGCGGCAACCAGCAGAAAGTCGTCATTGGAAAGATCCTCGCCACGAACCCGGACGTGATCCTGCTCGACGAGCCGACTCGCGGCATCGACGTGGGCGCGAAGGGCGAGGTGTTCCGGTTGCTCGCTGAGCGCGCCAAGCACGGGCTGGCCGTCGTCTACTCGACCTCCGAGGCCGGCGAGTGCCTCAGCATCGCCCACCGCATCGTCGTGCTCGCCCGCGGCCGCATCGCGGCCGAGTTCCCCGCCGACACGACCAAGGAAGAAATCATGGCCGCCTCGGGTGAGGCGGTGCTGTCGTGAACGACGCCGGCTACGCACAGTCAGGACACCGCCCATGACCGTCACCGAATCGCGCGCCGACACCCAAAAGCCGACCAGGGCGTTGCCCGCACTGAGCGTCGGGAAGCTGCTGCTGCAGGGGCGCGCGTTCCTCGCGCTGGTCGTGGTGATCGTCGTCTTCTCGATCCTGTCACCGAACTACCTCACCGTCGACAACGTCCTGACGATGTCCTCACACGTCGCGATCTACGCGCTGCTCGCGCTGGGCTTGCTGCTCGTGATCCTCAACGGCGGCATCGACCTCTCGGTCGGCTCGACCCTCGGCTTGTCCGGGGTGGTCGCCGGCTGGCTGATGCAGGGCCTGCGGTCCAGCACTTTCGGGGTCACGTTCTTCCCGGCCGTGTGGGTCGTCGCGATCGTGTGCATCCTGGTCGGCGCACTCGTCGGCCTTGTGAACGGCATCCTCGTCGCCCGGTTCAAGGTCGCGCCGTTCGTTGCCACCCTCGGCACCCTGTACGTGGTCCGCGGTATCGGCCTGCTGAAAACGAACGGCCTGACCTATGACAACCTCAGCGGTGACCCGAAGCTGGGCAACACCGGCTTCAACTGGCTCGGCTTCAACAAACTGTTCGGCGTGCCAGTCGGGGTGCTCATCATGATCCTGGTCGCGGCCCTGATCAGTCTGTCGCTGAACCGTTCGGTGTTCGGCCGCTGGCTCTACTCCTCCGGCGGTAACGAGCGCGCCGCCGAACTGTCGGGCGTGCCGGTGCGCAAGGTCAAGGTACGGGTCTACGTCATCTCCGGTGCCTGCGCCGCGATCGCCGGCCTGATTTTGTCCTCCGAGCTCACCTCGGCCGGCCCGACCGCGGGCACATCCTACGAGTTGACCGCCATCGCGGCCGTCGTGATCGGCGGCGCGGCGCTCACCGGTGGTCGAGGCACCGTGCTCGGCACCCTGCTAGGTGCGTTCGTGATCGGCTTCCTCTCCGATGGACTGGTCATCATCGGCGTCTCCTCCTACTGGCAAACGGTGTTCACGGGCTCGGTCATCGTGCTCGCCGTGCTGCTCAACTCCGCGCAGTACGGCCGCCGTCGACGCGGCAGGAAGCCCGAGCCGACCCACAGTGTCACGGCCGACTCCGACGCGAAACCCGAGCCGGCCGCCATGATCTGACAGAGCACCGCATCGCCTGCGTCACCCGTTCACCATCCGCCGATTAAGCTCACCCGGAAGGACTGCATCAGCATGCCCAACACAACCCCACTAGCACGGAAGAGTCGCGCCGCACGACGAGTCCTCACCGCGGCCGCGATACTGAGCGTCGCACTCACCGCCGCCTGCACGTCGAGCGGCACGACGACCAAGTCGTCGAAGTCGAACGCCGGGAACACCAGCGGCTCGAGCAAGGGCTCGAGCAAGCAGGGCGGCCTCATCTCGATCATCGTGAACGACCCGTCCAATCCGTACTGGCTCACCGAGGGCAACGTGGCCAAGGCCGAGGCGCAGCGGCTCGGCTACACCGCGAACGTCGGCGCGTCCAAGGGCGACACCAACACCGAAACCAATCTCATCGACACCGCGATCGCCAACAAGTCGCGCGCGATCATCCTCGACCCGGCCAACGCCAGCGGGTCGATCGGCGCGGTGAAGAAGGCCAACGCTGCGAATATCCCGGTGTTCCTGGTGAACGCCGAGATCAACCAGACGGGCCTGGCCAAAGCACAGCTCGTCTCCAACAACGCCCAAGGCGCCGCGCTCGGCGCGCAGCAGTGGGTCAAGGACGTCGGGCAGAAGGGCGACTACGTCGAACTGTTCGGCAACCCAGCCGACAACAACGCCGCGACGCGCTCCAACGGCTACAAGACCGTGCTCAGTCAGTACTCGGGGCTCAAGGAGGTCGGCAAACAGGTCGCGAACTGGGACCGTACGCAGGGCTACAACAAGATGCAAACCCTCATTCGGGCGCACTCGAAAATCATCGGAGTGATCTCGGGCAACGACGAGATGGCCCTCGGCGCGATCGCCGCGCTCAAGCAGGCCGGCAAGCTCAACCACGTGAAGGTCGGCGGCTTCGACGGCTCGCCCGACGCGGTCGCCGCGATCAAGGCCGGCAGCCTGCAGTACACCGTGCTGCAGCCGGTGGCGATCTTCTCCAAGAAAGCGGTCGACCAGGCCGACCAGTTCATCAAGACCGGCAAGACCGGCGCGGCAAGTGAGAAGCAGTCATTCAACTGCCTGCTCATCACCAAGCAGAACATCGCGGGCTACACCGACCCGTTCACCCTCAAGGGCCAGTGATCCGGGGGGCC